>CBDUMX010000175.1:0-4917 GCA_965368435.1 uncultured bacterium | reverse complement strand
CAGTCAAATACGATCAGACTTTTTAGCGCGTTTAGCTGGCATTTATGATGAGCGGGAAGCCAAACATTTATTCTTGATTGCTAGCTATTTCATTGATGGATTCAACAGTAAAGATATTCTATTAGATAGTTCATCTGAGAATGCAGATCAATATACAGCTTGTTTAAATTCACTTGTAAAATCAGTTCCTATACAGTATCACTTTGGCAAAGCCGAGTTTGATGATTTGCTGTTTAAGGTAAATCCCTCGGTGCTTATTCCTCGTCCAGAGACCCTTGAATTAGTAATGTGGGTAGAAGAGGAACTGCACAAGCAGCAGTTGAGTATTTGTGATATAGGAACCGGGAGTGGATGTATTGCAATCAGCTTAGCAAAGAGATTGCCTCAAGCTGTGATTTCGGCCTGTGATAAATATGCAGAAGCTTTGGAAATAGCCATGGAGAACTCGCAAACTATAGGGGCAGAGGTAAAATTCTTTCATTGCGATATTTTAAATGAGGAGATTGCAAATTTTGATGTTTTAGTAAGCAATCCCCCATATATCCCAATGAAAGAACAGCAGAAAATGTCGGCTATAGTTCTTCAAAACGAGCCACATACTGCACTTTTTGTAGAAGATCATCGACCCCTACTATTTTATGAACGTATCATTGCTCTAGCTCAAAAAAATCACAGTCTTTGTTTTTTTGAAATTCATGAAGACTTAAAAGTAGAACTTGAGCAAATGCTTCATACTTTTGGACTCAAATACGAATTTAAGCGGGATATGCAGGGTAAATTTAGAATGTTGAAAGTGCAGGCATGAGATTATTTGATCCGGGTTTAGGAAGAGATTATGAGCATAATACTAAACGTATTATCAATAAGGACGGTTCCTTTAATATAAAAAGAACGGGTATTCGTACCCAAATGTATCAAAGCATGCTTCATATGAGCAGGATGCGATTCTTTTTATATCTCATTCTTATGTATTTGGCTGCTAATTTACTCTTTACCATAGCATACTTAATCATAGGTACAGATAGCCTTAGCTTGGCCGGGAAGCATGACGAAATGGGACCATTTCTCAAAGCACTGTTTTTTAGCATGCAGACCTTTACCACCGTGGGATTTGGTAGCATTTTTCCTAATGACCCCATTGCAAACTTTGTATCTGGAATGGAAGCTATGATGGGCTGGCTGTTTTTTGCAGTGGCTACAGGATTGGTTTATGGTCGATTTAGCAGGCCTTCGGCAAGGATTCTTTTTAGCAATAATATTTTAGTTGGACCACATAAAGAAGGCAATGCCTTGATGTTCAGAATAGTGAATAGGCGTCCAAACGTACTCATGGAAATGGAAGCCAAAGTGATGCTAGCAATAGATGTAGATGAGGGCGAAGAAGTGTTTAGAAAGTACTTTAATCTTAAATTAGAAGCTTCCAGTCTGCATTTTTTCCCCTTGAGTTGGACTATAATTCATCCCATCAATGACAGCAGTCCACTGAGCCAATTAAACAGAAGTGATCTTAAGGCTAAGTCGGCAGAGGTTTTAATCCTGATTAAAGGCTTTGATGATAGTTTTAGTCAACAAACACATATACGGTTTTCCTATACCCATGATGAATTTGTGTGGGGTGCAAGATTTGTCCGAAATTTCCACGCGCAAGAAAACGGTGAAATTTTGCTCAATATTGATGGCGTTCACGACTTTGAAAATGTAGATCTACAATGAAGAGGGTAAAGACATTAAAAGATCCAGAATTTTACTTCATACTTTTTTATAACTGTATGATTATCTGGCTGTACTATACTGATACTGTAGAGCCAATGTTTGTTATTTGGGCATACTATCTACAATCTTTGTTTTTGGGCTCGCAGTATGTAATTCAAAGTGTTATTAATGTTGTGAGAAACACCGGCTCTTTATTCCCCCTTAAAAAGCACGGGTTTACCGGTTTTTTTATAATGCATTACGGTGGTTTTCATTTTGTATATTTCATATTTCTGGTAGTGATGAGTTCAGGAGTAGGCATAGAAGATTTCGTTGCTCTCATTAAGTATGTAAAGTATACCATCATTTTTCTCCTTATCAACCTAGTATTATTCACTTTTAGGGAATTAATGCCAAATACACCTAATAAAGTTCATACCAACATTTTTATGGTTTATCTGCGTATTCTTCCTATGCATTTGGTAATTATCCTTGGTCTGAATTCAGATTTTGTACTCGATGGCTTCATAGTGTTTATGTTGCTTAAGATGCTATTCGATTTTGTGATGTACCGCTTTTCGGGAGGGGAGTACAAAGTTGAACAGGGTCAAATTCTTAAAAACTAAGCATATCGAATTGTCAGCTTAATGTAATAATCACGAATTATTGGCGTTAGTAACTCAAGAGGAATACAACTGTAAGGTCTAAGAATCTGCGGTTTACCCTTGCCAATTCATCAGTTTACCTACCCACGCTTTCCAATTGTCAGTTTAGCCATTAAAACGAAAACTATGGCAACAAACAAATTATCATCTCGACAAAAAATGATCAATATGATGTATCTCGTATTGATTGCTATGCTTGTTTTAAATGTAGACAAGCGAGTTCTTAAATCTTTTCACACTATGGAAGTAAACAACATAGGTGCTGCTTCTTCATTAAGTACTAAAAACGCGAATCTATTACAGCGCTTTCAGCAAATGATGGAGAACGATGAGGTAAAAACCACTCCCTATTATGAAAGAGCATTAAAGGCTCAAGAAATCAGCAAAGAGTTTAATGAATACATCGATGAACTCAAGGGTGAAATAGAGGGTATGTATGGAGGTAGGTTAGAGCAAGAAGCTGGTCAGAATCTTTTAACCGCATTAAAGACTCCGGATCAATTTGAAAAACACAGCAATTTCTTTATGGTGGCTGATGGTGGGAGTAAAGGGAAAGAATTGCAAGAGAAAATTAATATAACAAGAGACAAGCTACTTGCTCTTTTAGCTCCTGATGGGGATTCGCTTTTTAAATCTAATGCGGTTTTAAATGCAGCTATATTAGCTAATCAGCTCAATGCAGAGGATCCGCAGGCCAGTGGTCCGGAAAAAGCAAGCTGGACAAAAGAGAATTTAGAAGAACTGCCTTCTGGAGCGCTCATGGCCCTTTTGTCTCAAATGCAGAGCAATGCTAAGCTGCTAGAATCTGATGTAATTACACGCTTAATGACAGCGGTTCACAGCAGTGATTATACCTTCAATGAATTAAAGGCTCAGGTTGTCCCCAAATCAAATTATGTAATGCAAGGAGAAAACTACGAAGCAGATATTATTCTGGTAGCGTCTAATACTACGGTAAATCCCAGCATACTTGTAAATGGTGAACAACTGCAGACTATTGAACAAGGGGTAGGTAAATTGAGCATTCCAGCTCAAGGCATAGGAATAAAGCAATATAGAGGAGTAATTCAAATATTAGATCCTAGTACCAATAAGATTGACACTTTTGGATTTAAGGAATCTTATCAGGTTTTTAGTCCAGTTGCCACAGTTGCTCCTGAGGCGATGAATCTCTTTTATGTTGGCTTAGACAATCCTGTTTCCATTTCTGTTCCGGGATTTAGTGCAGCAGACATCAGCGTGAGTGCTAGTTCAGGAGCAAGGATAAGCGGTTCCAATGGGCAGTACATGGTAAAAGTAGATGGCAGCAGTAGAACAGTGAACATCAATGTTACCGCAGGAGGGAGGTCTATGGGAACTACCAGTTTTAGGGTGCGCAATGTGCCAGCCCCTCGTCCACAATGGGGAGGAATTGCGAACGATGGTAGAGCTGTCAATCACGTACAAGCTTCAGCTCAAACTCATTTATTGGCCAGTTTAGGTGAAGATTTCGCATACGACATGAATTGGAAGGTAACATCGTATCGATATATATTGGTGAGAAAGAATGGACCACTGGTAGATGAGAGAGTGAATGGCAGCGCGATTCCTTCGAGCTTAAAACAATTATTGCGTTCAGCCAAGCGAGGCGACATACTATTAATTCAGGACATCAAAGGCAGAGATAGCCAATACGGCATTGAGAAAGACATATCACCATTGACCTTGAATTTGATATAATAGAAAAATAAACTTTTCACTATTCTCTTTTCACTATTAACTCTTCTCTATTAACTCTTCTCTATTAACTCAAAAGGCTTCCCCCAAGGAAGCCTTTTAATCTGTGCCCCAGACGGGACTTGAACCCGTACGGCCGCGAAGCCACAGGATTTTAAGTCCTGCGTGTCTACCAATTCCACCACCGGGGCAGCACAAATAAAAAAGGGACTGTGTCCCTTCTATTTGAGCGAGAGACGAGATTCGAACTCGCGACCCCCACCTTGGCAAGGTGATGCTCTACCAGCTGAGCTACTCTCGCTTGTTTAAGAACTTAAAAGCGCTGCAAAAATAACATAAGAGCTATTATATCAAACAAGAAATAAAGAAAAAAATCGAGAAATAAATATGCGCTTATTCCGCCTCTTTTAGCCGCAATTCAAAGAAGTATTCATTGCCTTTTCTCGCCTCTATAGAATTATAACACTCCTCCATTTTTAATACCCTAAAATAGGGTTCGAAATACCCCATATATTCTTCCTTGCTTCCACCAAATGGTGGTCCGTCTTCTTTTTCGAAATTGAAAAGAACTCCCGCTAGACATCCGTCTGCTGCGAGCAATTCCGACATTTTTTTACTGTAAGCTGGACGCAATTTGGGATCTAAAGCACAGAAAAAAGTTTGCTCTAGTATTACATCGTACTTGCCATCTAGTTTGAAGAAATCCCCTATAATAAACTGATTCTCAGGGAATGCTGGTAGACGTTCCATAAACCTAGATTTTGCTTCGGGAGCTAAATCTAAAAGTATAATGTTCTTATATCCCAAATTCCATAGGTATTCTGCTTCATATCCACTTCCTGCC
>CBDUMX010000174.1:0-4958 GCA_965368435.1 uncultured bacterium | reverse complement strand
AAAAGAACGGCCCCGCCAATTCGCATCTCGGATATGTATATTCAGAAAGTCCCCGACTGGATTGGGATAAAGACGAACCTCGGGTTTATTTTCTATCGTAGGCTTAGTGTTAGTGGCTAACTGGCAGCCCGGCACCAAACAGCCGTATTCATCTACTTTGACCAACCATCCTTGTTGAGATGCCTCCGTACGTGTGGTATCATTCGCACCGTCAGATACCTGACCACACATAACAAAGCCGCCATCCGATGTTTCCTTTAAGTCCACAAATTTATGCCTATCTCTTCTACTGCTAATGATCTGGTATCTTCGACTCCAAAGGCTATCTCCTTTAGGCGAAATTTTATACAACCAACCCGTTATATCCTGGCCTATTTCTACGTAATTTGGTGAGTATAGGGAACCCGCTGATACATAGCCACTACCATCACTCACGGCAATCATTCGATTAAAGTAATTTTCTATAACACCCTCATACGGCCAATTGACCTTATGCTCCCATTCCACCTGTCGGAATCGATTGATCTTAAAAAAACTGCCATTAATGTTTAGAAAACCGTAGTCCGGGTTAATAGGCTCCTCTCGTGTAATTGCAGTTGTCACTACCCAGCCACCGTCGATTCCCTTTACGACATCATAAGCAGCAAAATGTTTGGAATCATGTGGCCAAAGAAACTCCCATTCCACCTTACCAACACTATCAATCTTAATCAAATAAGACCAATCTCTGAAGTTACGGGTCACATTCCTGGCATTGCTCTGCCAGGCACTGATAATGAATCCGCCGTCTGTTTCACGAATAATGGAATATGGCTGGTTGTGCAAACTGGTATCTCCATACGTCTTACGCCATAATAAATCTCCCCTGGGGTCTAGTCGGGCAACCTCAATAAGACCTTTGAATCCACGATTGATATAGTTTAAAGAAATGAAACCACTGTCGGGTAAGGGGAGTACCTCTTCTATCGAGATAAAGTTATTAATTGAATCTGCATTTGGATGTAAATAGTTTTGCACAAATATAGTATCCCCTTCTTCATCATATTTAATCAGCATCCCATGCATTCTTGGGCGAAAGGAATAGCCTCCTGTCACTGATCCCCCATCGGAAGTGCGACTTAATGGATTACTCCAGGTCTCATATGAGGTCAATGTATCCTTAAGTACTTTTTGCTTAATTACATTTCCCCATTCATCTAATTGTAACCATATATTCCCAGGGTTATGTGAAAAAGACGTATCCCGAAAAACACCCGTTACATAATATCTATTGACCCCAGTCTCCACCCCAGTGAATACTAGTGCTTCATAATCAAAATGATAGCGTTTGTTAAAAGTGATCTGACTATAGCCATTTATAAAGCACCCAATTAACAAACAAGTCGTTAATAGTGTAATTCTAATTGACTTCATTGACTTCATTGACTTCAAGCATTTTAAACTTTATTACCTATATTTCTGTATAGTGCTTGGTATGATTTTATATATCCATCTACGTTAAAGGTAGAATTAAAAAAATTCAACATACCCACCAAGATTTATAAACTGACTCTGCTGATAAAATACTCGATTATCTGGAAACGACCAGCCGTTGTATCGAAGAATAACCATTTTTGTCTTTCAGACAATAAAAATACAAGCCAATAGGTACCTGATCTAGATTCCAGACTTGTTGATGACTATTTTTATCTACTACGAATCTTTTGATAAGCTGCCCACTGAAATCCATCACAAGCAACTCTCCGGCCTGAGTTAAACGATACTCAAACCGTACCTCACTGATAGCGGGATTTGGAATGGCTGTCAGTGTCGGAGCATTGGCCAATGTAGAAGAGCTCTTTGGAGGAATTCTATCTTGAGTTAGTTTTTCAGCATTATTTTCCAAAATTATTGGAAACTTCAAATAGTTTTCGTCATATAAGACGGTTAGTAAGGCTTGCGCTTGCCAGCTTCCCGGGCCTTGATCTGACATTGCCAAATCCGTTAGTTGTTGAAGTACTAAAGTGTCTAAATCTTCCCAATTCCAATTATTCATTACTCCTTCAATTTGTAATTCTTTGAGTATTTGATGATTTGAATTTGCTATCGTTACTTCACCCGCCCAGCTAGCCATAATATCGTCCAGATCTGCCTGAGCAGCTGCATAGTTTTCTTCACTCAAATAGGTTTCTAATGCACTGAAAGAAGCACGTGAACTGGCTTTTTTCAAAAACCAAGTGCGAAGTGTTTCGTATTGAATTGTAGGCGTATCAAGCTGCAAATCAACAATCATTCGGTTGGCAATAATATTTTGAGTCAACCTTAGTTCAGCCATCTGCTTCTCTAACTCTGTTCGATCACTAACAATCCCACTGCTGTCAATAATCTCCTCAAAATCTGAAGGAGATAAGGGATTCATTGTATTGGCTAAGTAGTCGAGTAATATCTGTTTCCTAGCTTCATCCGGCGTTCGAATCAATATAGTTTTAAGTTGCTCATGGGAAAATAACTCAGGTCGATCAGCCACCGCATAAATTATAGTTTCATTCAAATAAGGAACTGCACTTATTAGTTGTTGATAAATCGTAGTCGCATTCGCTTCATCGGCATTTTCAATGTCCTGTAATAAAGTGGTTTGAGCTGCTTCTCCCATATAGCTCTCATAAACAGACTCCAAAGATTCATAAATCAATTGCAGACTGTCGAACCTTTGCGTAAAATCATCTTTTTGAGTTTCTGTTAATTTTACACAACATTCAGGGTCCTCGTCCGGAGTATCTGATCCCAATCCACAATTGGAACTGACACTAGACTCTTCCAAATCCGTATTAGTCACCCGATCAGGGAATTCTAAGTTTTGCCAAGAGTCTGTATTGTAATAATATATGATTTTATCACCTTCATTATCTAGTTCATTTACTCCATAAGTGCCACTTTTAAAAGCATTTCCCGCTGGAGAAGTAGCCGAACCTTGAACTTCGGCAATACCATCTAGCCCTGCAGTAACTGATTGAACATATATATCATTCTGATTAAACTCAAGACTATTGCAAAATAGCTGCAAGCCTCGTAAAGTCCTAAAAGGATTGTAATTATTTCCGCTCGTCATAATACCATAATCACGAAAGATGATCTCATTTTTCACTGCGATATTCGGTTCCTCTCCTGATTCCGCTATCCAAATTCCAACGCCAGCCGTATAAAGGTTAAGAAGACCATCAATAACATTTTCTGAAATCGTATATCCCGTACCTCCATACATAGCTATTCCAGCAGGCATTGCATTGGGATTAGGTATAAGTGCAATTAGACCAGAAGTTACAATATAAGGTGCACCAATAGGTGGGCGTGAGTCAATATGGTTACCAGTTAGTATGGCATTGTCAACAGCATAGCTATATATACCATAAAAACAATTTTGAAATGAGCTGCTTTGGACTACAATAGGCCTAGGGTATCCGAATTTAAATGACATTATTCCCATCGTTAGATTTTTAAACTCACAAGTGTTCACTTGTAGATTTACATCAATGGTTGTAATACCAACAGCTGAATTGTCAGCATCATGAAAAACAGCAGGATTATAATTTGCATTATTAAATGTACAGTTGTCAATACTAAGCTGACTTAGGAAGTAAGCGCTAATAAAGCCAGTAAAATTTCGTCCTCTTGGATAAGCTCTTTTGTTATTTCTAGGTCTTCCTCGCACTTCAAATATACAACCTGAAAAGAAACTCAAACTGGTTTTATGATAGGCTTCAAATACAACAGCATGATCATTATTAAGAAAATGTCCATTAACTGCTCGAACAAGTGCTCCTGATCTTGCTTCAATCGCTAATTTAGCATATGAAATCTCTCCTCCAGAAATATAAACGGATGCTTGATTACCATTGAATTGTATTGCATTCGGATCGCCTTCTAATACTATTCCATCCCAAAAAACATCTTCTTCTTGACAAGAGCCAGAAGTTATTGTTCCATTAATCCTTACTCTACCACCTGGTTTTACTCTAATCTCCTTATTCTCTCCCATTTTAAGCACTCTGTTTACAATCAACTTTCCACCTGGCTCAATCAATATATCATCAGTTGAATAAATTTCTTGATCAATATTTACTGTTTCTCCACTTTGAATATGATAACCGGCAACTTCTAGAGGTGCATAGTCACTTGAGAGACTAACATAACCCATTCTTTCATCGCACCCTTCTAATTGTGCTGCATTATGATACCAAGTACACCACTGACACACACTCAGTGAAGTATGTAGTGCATTATAATCCATAATATTACTACTACTTGTAGTAATATCATAATTACCCCATTGATCACACTCATTTGGATTATTGCGTCCTGTACAACTTCCAGAATTACCACATGTACCTGGCCCTCTACATTCTGCTTCAGCATCAATATCCGGACAACCTTGATCACAACACCAAGTATGTTTCAACCCAAAATTATGACCTATTTCATGAGTTAATATATTCCCATAATCAAGGTTTAAAGCTGGACGATTGCAGTCTGGATCTGAGCTTTCACCGAGGTCTGCAAGTACGCCAGCCCAATAGTTATACATAAAAGTTGGATTTCCACCAATTCCGCTCCCTGCACAAATATCATCATTTAACTTATCTCTTATGATTATGTGAAGTACTTTGTCACCATAAGGAAGCCTATCTATTTCGGTGTAATCTCGTACATTATCCAATGTGGTTCGGTCACTATCGTAGTACCATACTCCACTATAAAGATCATCTGGTTCTTCGGTCTGATCAGAGTATAGATTCACCCTCATCCGGCTATCTCCGGTGAAGTGATAGATACCAGTCGGACTAGGGACAAGGCCAGACATTACGTCATTAAAGTGCTTTATAAATTTTGCCGCTGCAACTGCTCCATTTTTCATCCCTGGTGCAGTAGGACTAAAATTACCATTAGCAGATCCTATAAAATGAATATTGATATTAAACGTA
>CBDUMX010000173.1:0-4969 GCA_965368435.1 uncultured bacterium | reverse complement strand
AGTGATTTATTTCTATTTTTGGTAAAATATTCCCAAATGCGGATTACGAATGAAAAGGGTATTCGTAAGTTGTAGGAGGTACAAAATTCTCCTTTATTGTTCTCATTGAAGTCCATCTCATCAGATTAGCTTTTGCTCCGGCTTTATCATTAGTTCCAGAACCCCTAGCTCCTCCAAACGGCTGTTGACCTACAACGGCACCCGTAGGTTTATCATTGATGTAGAAATTTCCAGCGGCATTTCTAAGAACGTACATGGCTTTGTTTATTGCAGCCCTGTCTTTAGAAATTATTGAACCAGTTAATGCATATTCAGAGGTATTGTCTAACAACTCAAGAGTTTCTTCAAAATCTTTGTCTTCATAGACATAGAGAGTTAATACCGGACCAAAGATTTCTTCGCACATAGTGGTGTATTTAGGACTTTTGGCTTCTATAATGGTTGGAGCAATGAAATATCCTTCGCTGTCATCGAATTTGCCCCCTGCAATCACTTCAGCATCGCTTGCTTTATTTGCTTCGCTTATATAATTGCTGATTTTAGTATAGGCCTTTTGGTCTATAACAGCATTTATAAAATTGCTAAAGTCCTCAACTGGACCCATTTTAAGATTGTTTGTAGTTTCAACCAATTTTGGTTTTAAACTAGCCCACATACTTTTTGGTATATAAGCTCTGGAAGCTGCAGAACACTTTTGACCCTGAAATTCAAATGCGCCTCTAACCAATGCAGTATTTACCATATCTACATCTGATGATGGATGCACCATAACAAAGTCTTTGCCGCCAGTTTCTCCAACTATACGAGGGTAACTTTTGTATTTGTCAATATTGTTACCAATGGTTTTCCAGATATGTCTAAATACTCCAGTTGAGCCAGTAAAGTGAATACCTGCAAAATCTTTGTGATTGAATACTACATCACCAGTTGTTGGTCCGTCAACAAAGACTAGGTTTATCACCCCATCAGGCAATCCTGCTTCCTTATATACGTCCATTATTACTTTAGCACTATAGATTTGAGTTTCTGCTGGTTTCCAGACAACAGTATTTCCCATTAATGCAGGTGTTCCACATAGGTTGGCTGCAATCGAGGTGAAGTTAAATGGCGACAGTGCAAAAACAAAGCCCTCTAAAGGTCTGTACTCAAGCTGGTTCCAGACTCCAGGAGAGTTTTCTGGTGGTTGCTCTGCATAAAGTTCAGCCATGTATTGTACGTTGAACTTAAAGAAATCGATAAGTTCACATGCAGCATCAATTTCAGCTTGCATTGCATTTTTAGATTGGGCCAACATTGTTGAAGCGTTAATCTTTGATCTGTATGGTCCAGCAATTAAATCCGCTGCCTTTAAGAAAATTGCCGCTCTGCTTTCCCAAGGCATATTTGCCCATGAGTCTTTTGCAGCTAGAGCTGCATCTATTGCAGCTTGCACATGAGATTTGTCACCTTTACTGTAGGTTCCTAAGACGTGATTTTTGTCATGAGGAGGATGCATTTCAATTTTTTCATTGGTGAATACATCTTTACCACCTATGGTCATTGGGACATCAATTTTTACAGCTCTCATGGCTGCTAATTCATGTTTCAACTCAGTGGTTTCTTGACTACCAGGAGCATAGGCTTTTACTGGTTCGTTTTTTGGGCTTGGTATTTTTACTATTCCGTTCATTCTTGTAAAATGTTATATTCTATATCTTTAAAAAAAGTCCAATTACCAAATTCCGGTAATGGAGCGTGCAAATTTATTGCTTCTTTGCTCACTGGGTGTATAAACTTCAATCCTAATGCATGTAAATAGATACTTTTATCTGCATTTGGCCTAGTTTGAGCGTATTTCACATCTCCTACAATGCCGCCAATCGATCTGGCTAGCTGCACACGGATTTGATGTGGTCTACCAGTTTTTAGTTTTATTTTTAATAGAAAGCAGTGGTTAGCTGTTGCTATGTATTCATATGACAATTCGGCCTTTTTTGATCCTTCTCGTTCTTCGTGATAGAGTTTGGTTTTATTAATTTTAGAATCTTTTTTTAAGTAGTGAACCAAAGTATCAGATAGGGGGTTAGGTTTGTTCCTGACCAATGCTACATATGTTTTTTGAATTTCGCGATTCTTAAATTGTTCGTTCATTCTAGCTAAGGCTTTGCTAGTTCTGGCAAACAATACTACCCCTGTTACTACAGTATCTAATCGATGAATTACTCCCAAGAACACATCACCGGGTTTATTGTATTTCTTTTTGATATACTTTTTAACCTCTTCCTGCAAACTCTGCATTCCGGGTTCATTTTCCTGTACCACAAATCCGGCAGCTTTATTGACAGCTATTAGGTGATTGTCTTCGTAAAGTATCTCTAATCTCATTCTATAATGTTTACTTCTCTCTCCAGTTTAATTTGGTAGCTAGAGTATACGTTTTCTATTATTCGCTCGCTTAATTCTTTTATTTCTTTCCCACTCGCATTGCCATAGTTTACCAATACCAATGCCTGGTTTTTATGACATCCCGTTCTTCCAACAATTTTTCCTTTCCACCCCAAAGATTCAATTAACCAGCCTGCAGGTACTTTAACTGAATGATTGTCTATGGGATAACCAATGATATCTGGAAACTGTTCATTTAAGCGATCAAAATGCGATTTCGCGATTACAGGATTCTTAAAAAAGCTACCTGCATTACCCAATTCTTTGGGGTCTGGCAATTTAGATTTCCGTATAGATATAACTGCTTCACTGATGTCTTTGATAGTAGGGTTCGCTATGCCATTTAAGCTTAGAACATCTTTAATAGCGCCGTATGAAGTATTTAGTTGGTGATTGGTTCTAGTCAGTTTGAGTTGTATTTTAGAAATAAAATATTTCCCTTTTTCTGTAGTTTTAAAGATACTTTCTCTATAACCGAATTGGCATTCAGCCTTTGTAAATATTTTTGTTTCTAAATTTCTGAGATTAACAGCAGTTACACTTTGCAAAACATCTTTTATTTCAACACCATAGGCTCCTATGTTTTGCATTGGTGCGGCACCAACTGAGCCAGGAATTAAGCTTAAATTCTCTATGCCTCCATATCCTTTGCCAACGGCATATAGCACAGTCTCATGCCAGTTTTCACCAGAAGCAATATCTAGCATGACTGTTGAATCACTGACGAAATGTTCTGTGATTCCCTTGGTCTGATTGAGTATTACTTTTTTGTTTAAGTCTTTAGTGAAAAGCACATTGCTTCCTCCACCGAGTATAAGCGCTTCTTCGCGATTATTTATTTCAGCTAAATCAGCAGCATCTCTGAGGATTATAATTTCGTGAGCTTCGACATCAATACCGAAAGTATTGTATTCCTTAAGTGATCTTAAATCAGCTCTTTCTAACACACTGCAATATTATTGCAGTTAAGATTATTTTAGCCATACAATTGAAAAAACGATAATAATTCTAGTTTGTAAACTAGAGCTTGCGAGCAACAGTCATCTCTCGTTTACCATTAGCACCTCTGGGATTATGTACTTCAAATTCTAATTCCCTAAGGTTTCTTTTGAGTTGTCCCGCAGCCGCATAAGTCACAAATAGACCTCCGGTTTTTAAGCTTAAATGTAGTTTTTTTAACAGTTCTAATTCCCACAATTCGCTTTGTTTTTTTGGAGCAAAGGCATCAAAATAGATTAGATTATATTGGTTTTCTTCAAGTTGAACGTCTTGTATTTTTTGATGCAGTTTGTATAAAGTAAAGAAGGCTGTAATAGCCTTTGTTTCATTCCACCTTGCATCGTGAATGCTATGATATAAAGACTCAGCCTTGACCTCATTTATGAAGGAAAAGTAGTTTAGTTCTTCAATAATGTCTTTATGTAAGGGGAAAGCTTCTACCCCCGTATAGCTAATGTTCTTTTGATTTTTTTCAGCTTCAAGGCAGGTCAAAAGGGCATTAAGTCCTGTGCCAAATCCAACTTCTAGTATGTCTATACATTTAGTGTCTTTAACTAGAAAGTGATTTAGACCATTTTCAATAAATACATGCTTAGACTCGCTGATTGCGCCATCTCTACTGTGATATGTCTCATCTAAAGCTTCAATATACAGCGTATATTCGCCTGTAACTGTCTGATACAGTTTTGGTTTCATGATATTGCAAAGATAAACCTCTTTAAATCTTAATGTTTGGCAAACCCAATCACTGAACTAATTTTGCAGCTCATGCAAGTAAGTAAGCTTTCAATCATTATTCCTGTATATAATGAGGAGAAAACAATTCACCTGATATTAGATAAAATTAAGGAGGTGAAATTGATAAATGGTATTAAAAAAGAGGTGATCTTAGTTGATGATTGTTCGTCAGATCAATCCATCCAAGCAATTGAAGATTACATCAGTAAGAATCCAGATTTTGGCTTGAAACTTCACAAACATGAGTTTAATCAGGGAAAAGGCGGTGCACTACATACGGGAATTGAAGTGTCTACCGGTGATTTGCTAGTCATTCAGGATGCGGATTTAGAGTATGATCCTGAAGAGTTCAATGATTTGGTTAAACCTATTCTAGATGGACATGCGGATGTAGTTTATGGCTCTCGATTTATGGGTGGTAAGCCTCATCGAATTTTGTTTTTCTGGCACAGTATAGGGAATGGTATGTTAACATTAATGAGCAACGCTTTAACTAACCTCAACTTAACTGATATGGAAACATGTTATAAGATGTTTAAGGCCGAGCACATCAAATCTTTGAACTTGAAAGAAAAGCGTTTTGGTTTTGAACCTGAAGTTACTGCAAAGATTTCAAGAATATCCGGAATTAGAATTTATGAAATAGGGATTTCGTATTACGGAAGAACCTATGAAGAGGGTAAGAAAATAGGGTGGAAAGATGGTTTTCGTGCACTCTATTGCATACTGAAGTACAATCTTTGGGCTACTAAGGCTTGATATTATAAGCTTGCACAATATAGCTATGGCTGGATGTAGGTTCCAAGGC
>CBDUMX010000172.1:0-4980 GCA_965368435.1 uncultured bacterium | reverse complement strand
TTTTGCCAATTTAGAGTCCCGCTGCTAATTGGTTGTATCTCAACTCGTATTTCTTACCTAACTCTTCTCGTTTAAACGCTTTTAAGGTGTTTGCAACATCGCCAACAATAGATAAGTTATAACGCGCATCATTAATCACAGCTTCCATTTTCTGCCTTGGGAATCTTTTGTAATAGGCCACAAGCTCAGCTGCGTCATCACCAGCTTCTATCATTAAGGAATCGCCTTTCTCCAGCTCATTTGCTCTGTAGTACACTTCTGCTGAGGCAATTTTAAGTCTAAAGTCCATAGGCAATATGCTCTCTGGCATTGCTCTAAAGCATTCATTAACAAGTGCAGTAGCAGAATCATGTACATTGTTTCTCGAATAAAAGTCTGCAACTTGAACAAAGAGTGATCTTAAATTCTTTGGAACCAATGTAGCCTTGTCATCCAAGAACAATTCTCCTTTGTCCATATTACCCCATTCATATACATTCATGAGGTTGTTGTACAATAGCGACATATCATCCATGCCTCTAAAGTTTCTATTGGCTTCAACAGGAATAAGCTCATAGGTCAATCCGTTGTGTCGCAAATATTTGTCCAGATTTAAATATACTGAACTACCTGTAGTAGTGGTCCAATAGATAGGTCTCTTCCAACCTGTTTTTGCATTGGTGGCGATAATGTCGAGTACAACTATATCTCCTTTAGACAATCCATTTCGGCCTATATTCCACTGCAATTTGTCTACAATTTTAGCTGAATCCTTGGCGTCAACTCTGCCTGCAGCTAATACAGCTTCTTTATCTACATCAACAGAGAAATTCTTCACTGGATAATAATTTGACATTTCCCCGATGTTGTTTTGAGCCATTTTGGTTTTATCATCAGACATCATCCAATTGATAACATCAGAAAGAGGATAAAACTTAGATTGGTCAATTGCTTTATTTTCAAGATATCTCAGATATTCTCGTTTGCCTTTGACAAGCTTGTCTGCAGGTATACTAATAGGCAAAGGTTCGGAGTCGAATACTTTATACCTCAATGCGTCGCTATACCACTCCGTAGGTAGCAAGCTCAAGTTAATGATACGCACATCAGTTCTAATACCTTCCACATTTTGAGCATACCACAATGGATAAGTGTCGTTATCCCCATTGGTAAACAGTATAGCATTGGGTTTACATGATTCCAGATAGTTCTTAGCAAAAGAAATTCCTAAATAGCGATCAGATCGATCATGATCATCCCAGTTTTGAGACGCCATTAATACTGGCGCACCCAGTAGGCAGACCACAGTTGCTACTGCAGCTGCTGTCTTGGTATTAAGCCATTTCTGCAGCAAGTCTGCAATGAATAAAACACCTAAACCTATCCATATACAGAATACTTGGTAAGAACCCACATTGGTATAATCTCTCTCGCGAGGCTCCATAGGTGGCTGATTTAGGTATATTACCACAAGAATACCAGTGAATACGAACATCACAAGCACCGTGAAAAAGTCTAATTTATCCTTTTTATACTGGAAAACTAATCCTAGGATTCCGAGGATTAAAGGTAAAAAGAAGTAGGTATTTCTCGCTTTGTGATAGCTTAGGGCTTTAGGTAAGTTATCTTGAGGTCCCAATCTCATATTATCTATAAAATTGATTCCAGACAACCAATTGCCTTCTTGCAAATTGCCATCAAAGTTTTGTAAATCATTTTGGCGACCAACAAAATTCCACATGAAATAACGCATATACATCCAACCAATTTGATACTTAAACATGAATGTCATATTGTTCGACATAGTTGGCTTGGTCATTTCTGCCTGTGCTAGCTCTTCCTGAAGTTTTTTATCGTTCGGATTTTGACGAATTCGCTGATTTAGATTTTCTATTCTGCGGTGAACATCCTCCATTCCGGCCCATAATGGGTAGAGTTGTGATTTTTCACTCACATCACTCATTCTAGGAAGTATAGTTGAGTAGTTAGGGTCGTAAACAGGTATTTGTTTTCTTATTGTTTCTTCATAGCCATCCTCGCCCTTGCGATATTGCATTGCACCTTCTTCAATATCGAACATTCTTGCGTTGTAGTAATGTCCTTTAATCAAAGGGCGCTCACCGTACTGCTCGCGATTAATATAGCTTTTAAGGCTGTATGCATCTTCAGGATCATTCATATCGATAGCAGGATCTGCTAAAGATCTAACAACTATCATGGTATAGGACGAAAATCCTAGCATTATGAAAGCAAAACACAATAGCACTAAGTTAGCAATTGGACGTCCGTTCTTTTTTGTCCAATACAATCCATAGCCTGTACCTAATGCTATTAAAAGCATGAAGAAAAGCAAACCGCTATTGTACGGCAGAGAGAAAGAGTTTACAAAAATTCTATCGATGAATGCTGCAACTTCAGGAGTCTTTGGAATAATGATCCACTGCAATATGGCAATGGTACCAAGGCCAATTCCCGCGGCTTTAAATAAGTTTCTTCTAGTGTATTCATATTTATTGAAGAAATAGTAAAGAATAATAGCTGGAATCACCAATAAATTCAAAAGGTGAAGACCAATACCCAAGCCGATTACGTAGGCCACAAATACCAGCCATCTATCCGCGGTTTTTTCTTCTTTCACTCTTTCCCATCTCAGTATTGCCCAGAAAGCTAAGGCCATGAAGCAAGATGATGCAGCATACACTTCTGCCTCAACCGCACTAAACCAAAACGTATCCATAAAGGTCACCGAAAGAGCGCCTACTAGACCAGCACCAAAAATTCCGATAGCATCTGCTAGTGACAAAGTATTCTCACTTAGAGCTATACCTTTAATCTTTTTAGCGAAATGTACAGTAATCCAGAATGTCAGCATAACAGTGAAGGCTGATGCTGTTGCACTCAGCATGTTCACTCCTATGGCAACCTCATTGGTTCCTGGAGTTGAGAAGATGGTAAACAATTTACCTAACATCAAGAACAAGGGTGCTCCCGGTGGGTGAACTACCTGTAGTCTATACGAGGCTGAGATAAACTCACCACAGTCCCACAAGCTTACAGAAGGCTCTAAGGTTAAAATGTAAACAAGTAATGCTATAAAAAAAGTAAGCCATCCTAGGATGGTATTCATTCGGCTGAAGTTCGACATTTGGCTATTTATTGTACTACAAACGGCGAAAATAAAGTTTTTAGTTTTTCTAATCGTTAAAATAATCCTCTAGCTCTATAATTAGTGTATTAAACTTACCTTTGAAAGCTTTATGACAACCACTAATACTACAGAGCTACCTATATTAAATAAGAACTATTCGGAACTGTTAGACTTAGCTAAACAAGAGCATGCTAAGTACAGCAATGCCGAGCCCTTTCCCAGTATTTACTTCGACGATTTCTTTAATCCTGACTTTCTCGAATTAGTTCTCGCAGAATTCCCTGACCTTGGGGTTCAAGCGGATATTCAATACAATAATCCCAATGAAATAAAGCTTGCTAGTAAAGGAGAGCGTCGCTTTGGACCACAGACAAAGAGATTGATGCATTATCTTAATTCTGAACCATTTTTACTCTTCTTAAGTGAACTTTCAGGAATACAAAACCTTATACCCGATCCTTATTTTGAGGGCGGTGGTTGTCATGAGATAAAACCAGGTGGAATGCTTAAAATTCATGCTGATTTCAATAAACATAGGTTAACTGGTTTAGACAGGCGATTGAATTTTCTTATTTATCTCAATAAAGATTGGAAGGAAGAGTACGGAGGTCATTTTGAATTGTGGAATACAGATATGACCAAGTCGGTTTCAAAGATTTTACCTGAATTTAACAGAGTTGCTATGTTTTCAACAACGGACTTTAGTTATCACGGGCATCCAGATCCATTGAAGTGTCCAGAAGATCGCAGCAGAAAATCTTTGGCTTTATACTATTATACCAATGGCAGGCCTAAGGAAGAAATAAATGAAGGCTTAGAAGATCACACTACCCTATTTGTAAATAGAAAAGGTGATAAGTCAGAAATTAAAATGGTCCGCTACAATAAGATAGTAAACTTGGCAATAGATTTAATGCCACCGATTTTGTATCGATGGCTTAAATCCATGCGTAATAAGTAAATTTATTGCTTATTTATTTTGTAGGTTTTAGAGAATTCTTCCGATTCTAGTTTTAAGAAGTAGCTTCCTGGTGCTAATGATTTCAAGCTGAGCACTTCTGCAAATTCTTGATTCAATACTATTTTGCCCTGTGCATCAATTAACTTAATGCTCTTAAATAAGTCATTTCCGCCATTAATATTGATATAGTCTGTTGTTGGATTTGGATAAATCTTCAGGTCCAATTTTGAAATTTCATTAATACCGACTAATCCGTTCTCCTGAACTTCTAGCTGATCCGTTCTCACACTATCTCCAGAATTATTTCCATTGCCATTTGCAAAAAGCGCAGCGCAATAGAAGGTAACAGGACCTGTTCCTGCTGCTGGAGCTTTCCAATCAACAGTCCAAGCTTTCCCATCCGTTCCACTATTGCTAGTAGACTTATGCGTAGCTCTTCTATTACCAGAGAAAGCTGTGACTTCCGAGTTGCCAATAAAGGTGCCAACTATATTGCCATCCCCATCTTCTGCTACTAGTTCAAAGCCATACTTATCAATGCCAGTCTGATTTGCACTAATAGTTATTGTATAGGTGCTGTCACCTTCATAACCATTGGGAGGTATACTTGAAGAGATTAAATCCGCAACGAGAGGAGTTTGCGTCCCGTGACAGCCACTGACACCGCAAGTATTTACATCTGTTGAACTCCCAGTCCTACCACCTGGAGATCCAGAATGATATGCGCTAAAACTTAGAGCAAAGACTATTAAGAAAGCTAATTTCACTATTGAGTATTGTCTATTCATAAAATCAAAAATAAAAAATGCGCTCAGCCTATGAAATCTCTTAGGATATTTTGACAATAAAAGTTACATTTGCAGCTATATTAGAAGTTGAAAGGGGATATGAA
>CBDUMX010000171.1:0-5127 GCA_965368435.1 uncultured bacterium | reverse complement strand
ACGTAATTCGAATAGTACTTGTACTCCTGATAGCATTCTTAATTTATAAGACATACAATTCTATAGCAGAACCTGTGAAATACGAAAAAGAGGTTATCGTAAAAGAACAAGCTGTGATTAATAAGTTAAAGGTTATCAGAGAAGCTGAGATGGCTTATCGCGATGTTCACGGAGAATTTACTGGAAACTTTGACACATTAATCGACTTTATGAAAAATGGTCAATTGAAAGTTCTTATTGCCTATGGAGATAGAGATGATTCTACAACACAATTCCAACAGAAAATTGAATTAGTGAGCGTAAGAGATTCACTATTTAAAAATGTAGATATTGATAATATCAGATATGTTCCTGGCAAAGACACCATGCAGTTTAAAATAGAAGCTGGTGAAATTACTAAGAATAATGTGCCAGTACCTGTGTTTCAGGTTACAGATCCAGATCCTTTTTCTAAAACTAGGATTAAAGAGAAAGACCCTTTGCGCGTTGGAAATATGTATGATGCGGATTACAGCGGTAATTGGGGTAATCGCTAAATGATCATGAACAACTATCAGAATGCAGTTAGTGATAAACTTACTATTCTAGCATATCCTGATAGTGCTAATCTTTTTATTTGCTCGAAAAACGCAAGTATTAAACTTTACTTAAATGATGTTACGCGCAGCGATGAACATCAATTAAAAACACTCCTAAGCTCATCAATATTTGCAAAAACAACGGTAATTCACTGCTCATCTAATTTTGTTGTTTGTCCAAATGGTATTTCAGAAAACGAACGAGCCTCGCATTTCAATTTGAGTTATAAGGCTGCGAATGAGCTAATCAACAAAGCATTAGATGACCAAGTAGAAACAGTCTTTGAGCCTCATGGCATTATAAAAGAATTAGAGCCCCTATTGGTCAATGCAGAACATATCACTGATGTTCAACTCATGCATCAGTATAAATCTGGCCTTAGCAGGTCAAATGCTATCTACTTTTCTGTAATAGGCAACCACCTCCTCATAAGAGTGTATAGTGCGAGTTTTTTGTTGCTTGCAAATCGCTTTGAAGTTGAATCAAAGGACGATATATTTTACTTTATAATGCTTGCTGTCGAGCAGTTAAAAATTGACATCAATTCTATTCATTTTGAATACATTGGCGCGGAAAATGACTATCATAGCTTTAAGGAGATGTTCAAGAACTATCTTCCAATGCTCTTAAACTTGCCATTATTAGCGGTTGATACTAACTTATTGGAAGAGTCGTCATTGCAAGCATTTGAAAATGACTGGCTGGCATCAGTTGCAGTGCAATGCGTATAATTAGCGGTAAATACAAAGGTTTTAAGTTTCCATCACATCGGCTTAAAGACACTAGACCAACAACAGATAGAGCCAAAGAATCTCTTTTCAATATTCTGAATCAGAAATACGACTTTAGTGAGATTAATTGCTTGGATTTATATGCAGGAACAGGTAATATCAGTTTTGAATTTTTGTCGAGGGGCGCACAGTCCGTTGACCTTATAGAATCTAATTTTAAATGCGTAGAGTATATCAGAACAGTTGCAAGTAAATTGGACTTAGATCTTCGGATTTATAAAAATAGAGTACTTCCTCAATTGAGTAAACTAAGTAATCAGTACGATCTTATTTTTGCTGATCCACCTTATCAATCCCCGGACTATTCAAGCCTAGTTCAGCAAATACGAGAGCTAAACTTATTAAAGGAAGGAGGTACCCTAATAGTAGAACATCCCAGTTCGCTTAACTTAAATGATACAAGTTTACTTGAAAGAAGGGTCTACGGGCAAAGTACATTTTCTTTCTTTACCTTTGAATGAATCATGAGCAAGAAGGCACTTTTCCCTGGCACTTTTGACCCATTTACTAATGGACATCTAGATATAGTAGAAAGAGGCCTTGAACTTTTCGATGAGGTAATAGTTGCAGTTGGTGTAAATGCAGGAAAATCTCATCTATTCAAAACTGAAGATAGAATTCTTTGGTTGAAAGAGCTTTTTAAAGATAATCCCAAAGTAAGCGTGGTTCAGTACTCTGGATTAACAGCAAAGTTTGCTGAAAAGGTGGGTGCGGGATTTATTCTAAGGGGTTTGCGTACAACCCAGGATTTCACCTATGAGCAACAAATTGCTTTTGTAAATGAAGACATGGCTCCTGGAGTACACAATGTATTTATCATGAGCAATCAGGCAAATACTTCCATCAGCTCAACTATTGTACGGGATTTGATTCGTCACGACGGTGCGTTTAAGAAGTATGTTCCGGACGTAATATTTCAGCGAATTAAGCAGACTTCTTAGCCTTAATAGATTCTTGATACTCTTTCAGTATCCATTTAATAGCTGGATAGGTGTCGAGCTTTTCTGGATCTAATTTTTTAAATTTAAACCACTTTGCTTCTTCGATATTCTCGTCTAGTTGTGGAACTAAGTTTTTACCTTGTTCGCAATCCATGACATACCAGTAGGTTGTTTTCAATATCCAACGACCATTTCTGTAATAGGTGTGATAGGTTTCAGTAAGGTGGCTTTTTATGCTTAGTCCAGACGCCCCAGTTTCTTCTTCAACCTCTCGCATAGCACAACTTTCGATATCTTCATTTTTCTTCAGTTTACCTTTTGGCAAGTCCCATTTTCCCAATCGTTTGATAGCTAGAATTTCATTTTTATTATTGAAGACCAAACCGCCAGCAGCTTCAACCAGCTTAAATTCAGCCATGATTTTCCTCATCAATTTTTTGGGTTTTCCTATGAGCACGATGGTTAGGGCCTTGGTAGATTTCTTGCTGATAATAAGCATCTGATGTATCTGCTCTTCCGTTGGCTTTTTAAGTATAAAATCCGGTGAGAATTGTTCCGCATCACTGTCGATATCAGTAATTACAATTAAGTGTTTACCACGAAAAATTCGATACATTTGCCTGCAATTTTATAGAAAATTATGCAGACAGAAGTAGCGAAAATATTATTAGATACGAAAGCGGTGAAATTATCACCTGAGAAACCGTTTAAATGGTCTAGTGGTTGGAACTCACCTATTTATTGTGATAATCGCACTGTTCTGTCGTTTCCCGCCCAAAGAGATGTCGTTAAAAAAGCATTGGCAAAAAGAATTAAGGAAGTTTTTCCTGATGCCAACACCCTTGTAGGCGTTGCCACAGCTGGAATTGCAATTGGTGCTTTAGTAGCAGACGAGATGGGAATGAGTTATGCATACTGCAGACCTGCACCCAAAGAACACGGTCTTAAGAGACAATTGGAAGGTCAAATTCAGGAAGGAGCAAAAATTGTAGTAATAGAAGATTTAATTTCCACAGGGGGCAGCAGCTTGAAAGTTGTTGATTACCTCAGAAACGAAGGATTCAATATACTAGGGCTTGCTGCTATTTTCAGTTATGGCTTTAAGTTGGCAGATGACAATTTCACTAATGCAAATTGCAAATACCTTGTTTTGAGTGATTATAATGCTTTGATAAAGGAGGCTATAGCATCTTCATATGTTGCTGAAGATCATTTGCCAGCCTTAGAAAAATGGCGTCTCGACCCAGCTAATTGGTAGTTATTCGTTTTCCTTTTTGTGTTTATTCTTACTAATCTTACTCACAGATCTTCCATCGCTTAGTTTTTTGCTAACAGCATCATAGGGTCCGATTATTATATCAAGACTATCTGATAAACCCTCTGTAATCTGAATATATCTGCTGTCTTGTATTCCTGTCTTCACAATATGTTGTTTTGCTTTCCCATTGTCAAAGCTGAATACTACTTCATCCAATTGATCTTCCATCGCACTTTGACTGATAGAATCGCTATTCTCCTTTGCTCTGGTTGTTACAGCTTCTATAGGCAGGCAGAGAATATTTCGAGCAATTTCAGTTTGTATTTCAACACTTGCGCTCATACCAGGGAGGAATGGGGCATCTGTTACGCTTAATAAATCACTATAACTGCTTTTAAGTATTCTAATTTTTACTTCAAAGTTGGTTACTTGGTCTGAGGACATTTGAATCCCTCCCTGACCGCTAGCTGAACGCGCAATTTCTGTCACCACACCTTTGAAAATTCTGTCGCCATACGCATCTACTTCAATTAGACAGCTATCATCCATACTAATTTGTAATATGTCGTTTTCGTTAACATCAACAATAACTTCCATATTGTTAAAATTAGAAATGATCATTATTTCTGTTCCTGCCATTTGAGCAGTACCAACAACCCGTTCTCCTTGTTCTGAATTTAATGAAGAGACAACACCGTCTGATGGCGCATATATACTGGTTCTTTGTAGGTTTTTTTGAGCTTCTAATAATCCTGCTCTTGCGTTCTCTATTCCGTATTGTGCAGCTGAGACCCTTTCTTTAGCGGCGCTGAGATCACTTTTTGCGATATTATAAGCACTTTGTGCCGCTTCAAACTCAGCTTGACTAATTACGGCTTGATCAAAAAGTTGCGAGCTTCGTTTAAAAATAGTCTGTTGTTCTGTGAAGCGAGATTCAGACTGCGTTTGCAGAGCTATATTAGTTTTATAGGCAGATTGGGCACTGCTCAGATTAGCTTGAGCTCTATCTACGGCAGTTAAGTAAAGATCTGGATTGATTTTTAGTAGTAATTGACCTTCTACTACAGTGTCTCCTTCATTCACATTCATTTGAATAATTTCACCGGAAACATCAGCGCTAATTTTTACTTCTCCTTCGGGTCTAATTTTGCCATTGGCAGCAACGGAAGAAATAATTGTTCTCTTTTCAATAGAGCCTATTTTTACCTCTAAATCATTCTTATTTCTACTTTTACCATAAGCAATCAGGGCTATTAAAAGCACTGCTGAACTGATGATTAGTATTAGATTTTTTCTTTTCTTGTTCATATTATAGACGTATGTCGTTTCCTTTATAAAATTCTAGTATCATTATACGAAATACGTATTCATATTTCGCATTAATAAGCTGGTTTTGAGCTTGAGTCCACATGTTTTTTGCATTCAGTAGGTCGGTAGAATTCAAAATTCCAGCATCAAATCTTTTTTGATTAAAGTCGTAGTTATTGAATTGAGCACTTTCATTGAGCACTGCTGCATCATATCTGCTTTTTGCAGCTTTCATATTTGTATATGCAGT
>CBDUMX010000170.1:0-5147 GCA_965368435.1 uncultured bacterium | reverse complement strand
AAATTTTTATTTGATAAATACTAATGACGAAAAAGTTGAACTTTCAGATCAATATGCACTTGTCGATGCACGAAAAGGAGAAACTACTTTTACATTAAAGAATGTCCCTAAAGGTGAATATAAAGCTATTGGATATTCTTTAGGTCTTGACAGTGCTGTCAATCATGGAGACCCCAATCAATACAGTGTAGACCACCCTTTAAGCTCCGTAAACAATGCATTGCATTGGAACTGGACCGCAGGATATATTTTCATAGCTATTGAAGGAAAGGTTTCAAGCAGTAATGACAGTTATGTATACCACATAGCGGGATCACATAATAAAGTAGATTATGAGCTATCTCAAAACTTTGAAAAGAAAGATGCAGCTTTGACAGCTACCATTAATTTCAATTATGAGGAAATCTTCAGCAATCCAAACACCTATGATATGGAGACTCAAGGGATGACAACTCACAGTACTACCGGACCCGTTACTTCAGCTTTAGTTCAAAACTTAGCTAATGTTTTTGAAATTATATCAATTGAATAATGAAGAAATATTTGGCTTTAATAGTATTCAGTTCCATTGTTTTATGGACGGCGTGTAAGGAGGATCCATCATCAGGAGGGATTGATACTCCTTATGAAACTACCCCCTATGAAATGTACATTCCATCGGCACTGCCTCCTGCGAATTTCGCAAAAGACAATATGCCTACTGTAGAAGGTGTGGAATTGGGCAGAATGCTGTTTTACGACCCAATTCTCTCACGAGATAGTACACAGAGTTGCGCCAGCTGTCACAATCAAGCATTTGCTTTCACAGACAATGGTTTAGACTTTAGTATTGGAGTGAGAGGTCTAGAGGGAAAACGTAATTCCATGCCAATTTTCAACTTAATGTGGCATTTAGATGGCTTTTTCTGGGATGGAAGAGCAGAATTGCTTCGTCATCAAGCGGTTCTACCAATCCAAGATGAATTGGAGATGGATGAAACTATTGGCAATCTCTTAGTTAAACTCAATGCAAATGCAGAATATAAAAAGAGGTTTAAGCAAGCCTTTAATATTGATAATATAGACGAAGAATCTGTCGGCAAAGCATTAGAGCAGTTTATGGCCATTATAATTTCTGGTGAATCAAAATTCGACAGAGGACGAACCAATGGATTCTCAAACTTTACTGAAGCTGAATTGAGAGGTTTACAAATATTCAATACAGAGGCCACAACAAATGACCTCAACAATAAAGGTGGCGATTGCTTTCACTGCCATGGAGCGCCATTGTTTATGACTAGAGACTTCATGAATAATGGATTAGATACGGTTTTTACTGATTTAGGCAGATCAATGGTAACTAAAGATCCTTTTGACGATGGAAAGTTTAAAGTGCCTAGTTTGAGAAACATCGAATTTACTGCACCATACATGCATGATGGAAGATTTGAAACTTTAGAGGAAGTAATTGAGTTCTATGCTAATCAAGCTCATGCAAACTCAAGAAACTTAAATGCTAATATGCACGCATTACAAGATTCAGTATATTTGAGTCCAGGAGCGCGCGCAGATTTGATAGCATTTTTAAAGACACTGAGCGACCCAACATTTTTAAATAATCCAGAATACGCAAATCCATTTTAATTGGCACAATAATTGAATTAAATAAAACAAATATGAAAACATTAAAAAATACACTGACGCTTTCTTTACTTATCATTTCTATGGTGGCATTTGCTAAGACTGTAACTCAAAAAATTACAGTGAAAGGCCAATGTGGTGAGTGCAAAGAACGTATAGAAAAAGCTTTAGATATTCCAGGAGTGAGTTTTGCTGAATGGGATGTTGATTCTAAGATTTTAACTATCAGATACAATAATTCTAAAATCACTGAAACTGAGGTGCATACTTTGATTTCAAATTTGGGATATGCAACTGACCAAATGGAGGCAAATAATGAAGCTGAGAGCAAGCTACCTAAGTGCTGCCAGCCGAAGCCAAAAGCCAAGGAGAAATGCAAGTCTAAGTGCTGCACTCCTTCGTAAGAAGTAGAGCATCTACTTTATTACAAAATAAAAACACGCTAAGGATGTTCCCTTTGTGCCATAAATGGAATATCCTTAGTTTTAGAAAGGGGCGGGCAGCTGTGTAAAGATGTTAGTCTTAAAATCAGGCAGTTTTTACTTATCAAATTAGGCACTAAACTTCGTCATCTTTTAAATATTCCTTCCTCAATAGTGAATTTTCAAGGTACTCACTTATTTTAGCCATATGTCTTACTTTTCTCCAAAATTTGTTGACTTTTTTAAAGGACTGGCAGCGAATAATCACAAAGAATACTTTGATGACAATAGAAAAACATACATTAAAGAGGTTAAAGAGCCGTTTCAAAGGCTTTTACTTGATGTGCGTGATGAAATTGCCAAAAGTGATCCAGAAGTTAAAAAGCTTGAACTGAAAAATGCAGTTTTTCGCATTAATCGAGATATTAGATTTTCTAAAGACAAAACACCATATAACCTACATGTCTCAGCGGTTGTGTCTCCTTATGGCAGAAAAGACATGCAATACCCTGGATTATACATTCATCTCAGCATAGATAAATGTCATTTAGGAGGTGGTATGTATATGCCGTCAAAAGAAAACCTCGCAAAGATTCGTCAGCATATCATTAATCATCCAAAGGAGTTTGAAAAGGCTATGAACGACAAGAAATTTAATTCTATTTTCGGTGGTCTAGTGGAAGGTGAAAAGAACAAAATTTTACCTAAAGAATTTAAAGAATACGGCGAACAATTTCCAGCAATCTTCAACAAGCAGTTCTACTATATGGCGGAATATGAAGGCGAAAAATCCGTGCTCCGAGATGATCTACTACCATTTATCGTTAGCCACTCAACTGCTGCAAAAGTTTGGGACGACTGGTTTAAAGCCGCTATCTTATAAATTAAACAATACTTAGTTTAGCTTTGCCTGTGCTGAACATGCTAATGCCATGTCGCAAAGTGTTTTGGCTGTGAAAGTGAACAACATTCCAATTCGGTTCCTGATCCATAATCCAATTCACGAATTTGCGTTCATCTAATTGATGGGCGATTCCACCTTCCAATTCAATCATTTCTATCTTAGCTAATTCTTCAGTTGGTAGCTGATTAATATATGCTTTATTCCAAAGTCCGGTATCATGAATTAAGATTATAGAATTCTGTGATAAACTAGTTCGAATTTTATTAAATGTTAGCTGATTCAGCTCTAAATTGTGACTAGCATCCATGAATACCAAATCAATAGTGCTTCCATCTACGTCATCTTTACTAAATTCTTCTTGAGCTTTAAGATAAAATTTCGCATTGGTATAATGACCAAAATACTTCTCGAATGTTTGTTGTGAATATGGGTTGGTATCATAGGTAACAAATAGTGATGTTTCACTTAAACCGGAGAGTAAAGAGAATGCAGAAAATCCTCTATGAAAACCGAATTCTACTACTGTTTTAGGTTTTATAGTTCTAATTATGCCATGGAGTAAAAAAGCTTCATCTTGTTGTAATGGACCTATAACATTATTTGAATAAAGCTGATTGAGTAATTTAAGCTCTTTCGGTAACTTTACAGTGGGTCGCCATAATTTAAAAAACATTTGCCTCAATCCACCTTTGGTTGTTGGAATCTCGCTGTTCTTTTTATACTGCTTCCACTTTTTGCTTAAGTACTTAATCACCTTGGAACAAAGAACGCAATTTATGCTTGAATGCGAATAACTATCTCATCAGTATGATCTTACCGCTAACCCATTGTTGACCAACTGGATATCGAATGAGATAAATACCGCTGGTATATCCAAATAAGTCTGCTTGAACTGGAACTTCCGGGTCTATGTCCGTTATTCTTTGCAGAATTTTACCGCTTAGATCAGTAATATGTAATTCAGTAATAGCAACATTTGCTACTATATTCACTATCCCTCTAGTTGGATTTGGATAGTATTTCCAACTTAAGACTTTGGAGTCAAGCTTTGCACTATCAATAGTTGTGCTGCTGTCCTGAGCGCTCGGCACTACAACAACTGAATCCGAAAATGGCAATTCTAGCTCTGGCATCTGCTGATCGCAGTCAGGCATATATGTAAAACTCTTTATCAATCTTACCATTAAATCATTGAGTTTCTCCACTTCGTACTCATCAGTGCTTGGCTCTATGTGATTTCCGCCAATTCCACTGTGGTTGGTAAGAAAGGTATAGGTACCATTACTTATCAATGCCATAGATCGCATCAAATACTCAGTACTTTTATCTATACCACTTGCAGTGATAGGTATTATTCGAATACCTTTTTCCGCAGCAAGTTTTGTTGCCTTTAACAACTTGGCATTGATTTCGGGAGATTGATGTGGGGGTGCATCTAGAACTAGGAAAAGCAATCTTGTTCTTGCATCATCGCTCCAATTCAGTGTTCTAATTGCTGTGTCTAACGCATTATCAACTGCTTCGGGAAAATCACCACCACCATCTGCTCTTTGTCTGCTGATAAAAGACACTGATTCAGAAAGTACTCGACTAAAGTCCATTGAGCGCGTTAAATATGCGTCGCCGTGATCTCTATAAAAAACATTGGCAAATCTGAAATTAAGTTGACTGCTAATTGCTTTTGCTTTGTAAATAACATCGTTTAATTCTGCCTTTAGAAACTCCAACTCATCACCCATAGACCCTGTAGCATCAACAACAAATGCTATATCAACTACTTGGCTTTGGTCACAATCAACCTCAAGCTCTAATCTATTATTCCCACTCCCAAACTCCTTTGCTTTCTTAATGGTTTTAACTTGACCATCATAGCTAATTCTTATGCTATGCTTATCAGAACTTTTTCCTTGTTCTTCAACTTGAGCCCAACATTCTGCCTTTCCGGTATTATCAGTTCTCGACTTAAAAATTACATTGTTTGCATCATCCAATAATTCAACTTTAGCATTTGCTATTGGCACACCATTTTTGTTCATCACTTCAACCATATATCTATGAGAAGGCGCTAAGTTCCAAATTGATTGAAATGATTTTAGATCTCCTTCAGCTAGGTCTGTCCACATTGTCCATTTGCTAAAATCATTTACTTCACCTGCTGTCAGCATTCCACTTCCAACTTGTGGGTAATCATCGCTGTCTGG
>CBDUMX010000169.1:0-5209 GCA_965368435.1 uncultured bacterium | reverse complement strand
GTTTTTTCAGCGATTTCTAGGATTTTACTCTCGGTTAGCAAGGTTTTTGCTTGCAAATTAAATTTATTTTATAGAATACTGAAAGAAGTATTATATTAGTCTCAATAAAGATTTTGGGGATTGTTCAATAAAATTAGAATATTAAATATATAACAGTAAATGGTATCGGAAGCGGTGGATTTAAAAGCTAGCTTGAAAGAATTTTTTGGCTTTGATTCTTTCAAGGGTATGCAAGAAGAGGTCATAAGTACAGTATTGAAGGGTGATGACTGTTTTGTCATCATGCCAACGGGAGCGGGAAAGTCTCTGTGTTATCAATTGCCGGCACTGATATGCGATGGTACAGCCATAATTATATCACCACTCATTGCATTGATGAAAAATCAAGTAGATGCAATTAGAGGCTTTGGCGAAAGTGATTCAATAGCACATTTTCTAAACTCAAGTTTAACAAAAACTCAGGCGTCAAAGGTTAAAGCTGATGTCAGTTCTGGCAAAACTAAAATGCTTTATGTAGCCCCTGAAACGCTGAAGAAAGATGAAACCATAGATTTCTTAAAATCAGTTGGAGTGAGTTTCGTAGCGGTGGATGAAGCGCATTGTATCTCTGAATGGGGTCATGATTTCAGACCTGAATACAGAAGGATTAAACAAATTGTTAAGGAAATAGATGAAGTTCCTATGATGGCTTTGACAGCAACTGCAACGCCAAAGGTTCAACTTGATATTCAAAAGAACTTAAACATGCAAGATGCAATTGTGTTTAAGTCTTCATTTAACCGATCTAATCTTTATTACGAAGTACAACCTAAAGGAAGCAAGGCTCAGACAATGAAGGACCTAATCTCTTTTGTCAATAAAAGGAAGGGTCAAAGCGGAATCGTCTATTGCTTGAGTCGAAAGAAGACTGAGGAAATATCGGAAATACTTCAGGCCAATGGAGTTAATGCACTGCCATACCACGCAGGCTTAGATGCTAAAACACGCGCAGGAAATCAAGATAAGTTCTTGATGGAAGATATAGATGTTATAGTTGCAACTATTGCATTTGGGATGGGAATCGACAAGCCTGATGTTCGTTTCATTATCCACTATGATGTTCCAAAATCTTTAGAAGGCTATTATCAGGAAACTGGAAGATCAGGCCGTGATGGTTTAGAAGGCGATTGTTTGCTTTTCTTCAATCCTAAGGATACAGAAAAGTTAGAAAAGTTTCTAAAAGACAAACCGGTAGCAGAACGTGAAATAGGAACACAACTTATTTCAGAGATGGCATATTTCGCAGAATCATCTCAATGCAGAAGAAAGTCTCTACTACATTATTTTGGAGAGAATTTCGATGAAGCTGATTGCAATAAGATGTGTGACAACTGTAGACACCCTAGAGAAACTCAAGATGTCACTAATGATTTAGTTTTGGCTCTTAAAGCCATAGATATGACAGCAGGCAAGGTTGGCATTAAGCATATTATTGAGTTTTTAATTGGAAAGGCAACTCAGGAAGTTAAGGCATATAAGCACAATACCCACGAACTCTTTGGTAAGGGAAAAGAGAAAGGAGCAAATTTCTGGAAGACAATCATCAGATATGCTCAAGTAAATAATTTGATTGTCAAGAATATAGAATTATACGGTCTTCTCTCAATTAGTGATTTAGGTATAGAGTTTATTCAAAATCCATATAAAGTTGAAGTAGCTCAAGACAAAGAGTTTGATGCTGTAAATGATGAAGACTTTGAAAAGATTAAAGTTGAATCTGTATTCGACGAAGTGCTTTTTGCCAAATTGAAACAGCTGCAAAAGGAAGTAGCTAAAGATATGGGTCTTCCACCATATGTAATTTTCCAGCAAATATCTCTTGAAGATATGGCATTCAAATTCCCTATGAATATGGATGAGATGGAGAATATTACTGGAGTTGGAAAGAATAAAGCGAAAAAATTTGGTAAGCCATTTATTAAGCTAATTTCTCAATACGTTGAAGAAAACGACATAGAAAGACCGGATGACCTGGTGTTAAAGTCTGTTGTAAACAAAAGCGCTAAGAAAATTCACATTATACAGAATATTGATAAAAAAGTTCCTCTTGAAGACATCGCGAAAGGACAAAATATGGACTTTCCAGATTTCCTCGATGAGCTGGAAGCAATAGTGTATTCCGGAACTCAAGTAGATTTAGTCTATTATATTGATGAATTACTTGATGAAGAAGGCCAAGATGAAATTTACGATTACTTCAGATCGACAGAAACTAATGACTTGGATGCAGCAGTTGCAGAGTTCGATGGTGAGTTCACTCACGAGGAAATGAAAATATTTCAAATCCAATTTATGAGTGATGTTGCAAATTAGAAAATGCTGATTAAATTTGCAGCCCATTTTTGACCGATGGTGTAACTGGCAACACGTCTGGTTTTGGTCCAGAAGAGTCCAGGTTCGAGCCCTGGTCGGTCAACAATAAGTTTATGATAACTACACTTTGATGTAGTGAAAGTAAAACAAGATATGCCATCATTTATAAACAAGGTCAAGATATTCTCAGGGTCCGCTTCAGGTTCCTTGGCAGAAAAAATCTCTAATGCTTATGGGCAACAGCTCGGCACAACTACATTAAGCGTTTTTAGCGATGGTGAATTTCAGCCAAGTATAGACGAGTCGGTTCGAGGTTGCGATATTTTTATTATTCAATCAACCATGCCGCCGGCAGACAATCTAATGGAGTTGTTAATGCTGATTGATGCTGCCAAACGCGCATCTGCACATAAGGTAGTTGCTGTTATACCATATTTTGGCTTAGCTCGACAAGATAGAAAAGACAAACCTAGAGTACCTATTAGTTCAAAAATGGTTGCAAATATCCTCACAGCTGCTGGTGCTGACAGGGTTATGACCATGGATTTACACGCTCCTCAGATTCAAGGTTTCTTTGATATTCCGGTGGATCACTTAGATTCAACGGTAATCTTCATTCCTTATATTAAAAGTTTAAATCTTCCAAATCTTCTATTAGCGGCTCCAGACATTGGTGCATCAAAGCGAGTTAGAGAGTTTGCTAAGGTTCTAGGAGTTGAAATGGTAATCTGCGACAAAGCTAGAAAAAGGGCCAATGAGATTGCTTCTATGACAGTAATTGGAGATGTTGAAGGAAAAGATGTTGTGTTAATAGATGATATCTGTGATACGGCAAATACACTGTGCAAAGCGGCCGCTTTATTAAAAGAGAAGGGCGCTTCAACTGTCAGAGCGGTATGCACTCACCCAGTACTAAGCGGCAAAGCATATGAGAATATTGCCAATTCTGAGCTGGAAGAATTAGTAGTTTGCGATACCATACCATTGAAAGCTGGACAGCACGATAAAATAAAATCAATAAGCGTTGACAGATTATTTGCCAACGCCATAAGAAATGTTAGTGAGTTTGGATCAATAAGTTCACTGTTTAACATTTCTGATTCATACCAACGAGAGTTAATTTAAATAAAAACACTATGAAAGTAATTGCATTAAAAGGCGATGTAAGAAGTAAGACTGGAAAATCTCTTACGAAGAAATTAAGAAATGAAGGAAAAGTACCATGCGTTGTTTATGGTAGTCATGAAAATGAACACTTCAGTGTGTATCAAGCGGATTTCAAAAACTTGGTATATACCCCTAACACATATTTGGTTAAGCTGAACATTGGCGACAGTGTAAGACTTGCGAAAATACAAGACATGCAGTTTCATCCTGTATCTGAGGACATTATCCACGCAGATTTTTATGAAGTTGATGTTACTAAACCATTGAAGATTGCTTTGCCAGTTAAAATTACTGGTAATTCACCAGGTGTGAGAGAAGGTGGTCAGTTACAATTAAAGATTAAGAAGCTGTTAGTATCTGGACTAGTACAAAACATGCCAGAATTTATTGAAGTCAATATTGACAAATTACAAATTGGCAAGAGTATCAAAGTTAAAGATATCTCAGTAGCAAACTTAGAGTTACTAGACTCTGAAGCAAACTCTATTGTTTCATGTGTGGTGACTAGAGCAGCACGTAGTGCAGGAATGAGTGAAGATGGAGAAGAACTTCTAGAAGGTGAAGAAGGAGAAGTAGCAGAAGGAGCAGAAGGTTCAAGTGAAGAGGGTAATTCTGAAGAATAGATTTATAATAAAATAAAAAAGAAAGGCCCTTTAATTGGGCCTTTTTTTGTTATAAGCCTCACAACAATCTTTAATTACCTCTTCTACTTCTTGTAATTCAAATGGAACATACGCGCGAATTTTAGAGTTATCAAAACTGTGCTTGCTCACTGCAGCTTTGGTTGATTCTTTGGTTAACATTCCTTTGATTCCTAAACTATCCTTTATGCTTATAAGACCGTATGCAACGGCATACAGGAGTTTTTTTATGCCAATAAATGGTTTACGCGAATTGAACTGCACGGCCATTAAATCTGCTATTTCTTTGAAGTTTTTATTTTCTGATATAAGAATAAATCTCTCATTGCAAACTTTCTGCTGCGAGACGAATGAAACTATTTTACAGATGTCTTTAACCCCTATAAAACCGGTGGTCCCCAAGCTGTAAAACGGAAATGAATTGTAAGCGTTTTTAAACAGCTTTAGTGAGCCCTTGTTCCAATCTCCATAACCCAGGATTATCCCAGGGTTTAGAATACAGGTATTGATGCCAGCCGCCTCAGCTCTTTTAATTTCTATTTCTCCAAGGTATTTAGTGTATCCATACTTTGTATGACTCAGGCTCGAGTCCCATTCAGCATTTTCATTGATATTATGAGCTTGAGGTTTAGCTATTGCTCCAGTTGAGCTAATATAAATTAAGCTGGCAACTTTAGCTGCAATGCATGCGTCGACAACCTTCGCGGTGAGTACGTGGTTAGTATACTTTAAATTCTCAAAGTCTGAAGCATTATAACTAATAAGAGCAGCAGCGTGAATAAAATGGTCTATATCAGAAAGTTTTTGTGTTAGAGCTTTTGTATCATCTAGATTTATATTAGCCCATTGTAATTGCTTATAAATCTCGTCCTCAAATCCGTAGTATTCCTTACTTAAATTGAAATTAAGCATCTCGCTAGAGCGGCGTTTAATTCCTATTACGCTATGTCCTTCATTCAATAGGTGATGAATTAAATGTACACCTAAAAATCCGGTGGAGCCTGTGATTGCAAATTTCAATGTGAAGTGATTTAACTTTGCCTGAATTC
>CBDUMX010000168.1:0-5235 GCA_965368435.1 uncultured bacterium | reverse complement strand
TCTTCAAATGAATAGTTTTAAACTCTATGCAGATGGCGCATTGGGCTCTAGAGGTGCTAAACTTAAAAAAGATTACTGCGACAAACACATGCACAGTGGATTTTTTCTTACACCAGTTGCACGCTTAGACTCAATTTGTGATCTTCTATATGAAAATGGATTTCAAGTTAATACCCATTGCATTGGAGACAGTGCAAACAAAAAGATGTTAGAAATCTATGGCAACTATCTAGAGTCAGGCAATAGCAGAAGATGGAGAATTGAACATGCGCAAGTTGTTAGTCCGGAAGACCGAGCACTGTTTAAAAAGTACAATGTGATTCCTTCAGTACAACCTACTCATGCTACAAGTGATATGCCTTGGGTGGAAGATAGACTTTGCAAAGACAGAATGGAAGGTGCTTATGCTTACAGAAGCTTATTGAACATTCACGGTTTTATTCCGCTAGGCACAGATTTCCCAATAGAGAACATTAGCCCATTAGAGACATTCTATGCCGCAGTTTATAGGACAAATAGCAAACAACAGCCTTTTGGTGGTTTTTTACCTGAGGAAGCGATTAGCACAGAACAGGCGTTAAGGGGTATCACAAACTGGGCAGCTTACGCTAATTTCATGGAAGATAGAATTGGAAGTTTAGAAGTTGGCAAGTACGCCGACTTTGTAGTATTGAATAAAGATATTCTCCAGGAAAAGTACGTTCTCAGTACAAAAGTGTTGTATACCGTTTTAGAAGGCAAAATAGTAGCAGAAGGAAGCTGGTAAAGCATTAAGTAATTCCGAATCAATTCTCAAAACAGAATTAGTATAGTATTGAGCGTATTATGCTCGTTGGTGAAGGTTTTGTAGACCTTGGGTGATAATGTTTTGACGGATATTGTTGAAGAAAGTATATTTGATTCAGGGGAGGCGGGCTAGCCCCCGCCAACAATAGGCCATTTCTCTTCCTATTTTTCCTATAAAAACATTAAAAAAGATATGATGCTAATAGCGTATCAGTCCAAGTATTGAGATAAGAAATTATCTCTTCTCAATGTCAACATAAGAGCGCAATGCAGGCCCTGTATAAATCTGACGTGGTCTGCCTATCGGCTGTTTTTGATCCATCATCTCTTTCCATTGAGATATCCAACCTGGTAATCTTCCTAATGCGAATAGCACTGTGAACATTTCTACCGGGAATCCCATAGCTCTGTAAATAATCCCAGAATAGAAATCAACATTTGGGAATAGTTTTCTTTCAACGAAATAAGGATCCGACAGTGCTGCTTCTTCGAGCTTTTTCGCAATCTCTAAAGTTGGATCATTTACCCCTAGTTTGTTTAATACATCATCGGCTGATTTCTTAATAATTTTAGCCCTTGGATCAAAATTCTTATACACTCTATGTCCAAAGCCCATCAACCTAAATGGATCATCTTTATCTTTCGCCTTATCAATATACTTCTGAGCGTTACCACCATCAGCCTTGATAGCTTCCAGCATTTCTATTACCTTCTGGTTTGCTCCACCATGTAATGGACCCCATAAAGCTGCTATACCTGCAGAAATAGATGCATATAAATTAGCATGTGAAGAACCTACCAATCTAACAGTAGAAGCTGAACAGTTCTGTTCGTGATCTGCATGTAAGATCATAAGTTTATTCATTGCACTTACCACCACTGGGTCCAATTCATAATCTTCAGTGACATGCTTAAATGTCATATTCAAATAATTCTCAATATAATTGAGATTGTTATTGGGATAGATTATTGGATGACCAATGCGCTTCTTGTGAATCATAGCGCAAATGGTTGGCATTTTTGCTATTAAACGTCTTATTGTTCTAGCTCTTTCTTCTTCACCTAAATTTGGGTTAAGGCTTTCTGGGTAAAATGACGACAATGAAGATATCATTGCAATAAGTTGCCCCATAGGATGCGATCCAGTAGGCCATGCTTTAAAAATATTTTCTATATCACCATTAACCAATGTATGGTGGCGAATGTCATCATCCCAACGATCAAATTCAGACTTGGTTGGCAATTCCCCATGCACTAATAAATGAGCCACTTCAAGAAAGTCGGCTTTCTCTGCCAATTCTTCTATTGAATAACCACGATGTCTTAAAATTCCCTGTTCCCCATCAAGAAATGTAATATCTGAAGTAGTGCTTCCTGTGTTTTTATAACCAACGTCTAAAGTAACGGCTTTGGTAGTGCCACGCAATGCGGCAATATCAATTCCTACTTCGTTCTCAGTTCCTACAATAATTGGCAGTTCTACTTCCTTTCCTTGAATGTTTAATTTAGCTTTTTCAGACATGTTTAAGACCTTAAATTGGGGTTGTGCAAAAATACTTTTTGAACGGCATAATTAAAAGGTCAACAGCTAATTAAATTGATTGTTTGTAAGAATTAATAGCTTTGCGTGAAACTAGCTATAAAATGTCTGATCAAATTGTAGAAATTATTGCTGGGCTTAACAGCAAAGCTTCCCTTAAACAACATACATATCGCAACACATTAACTATCTTCAAAGAACTTCGAAAGTGTGCTAAAGAGATCTCCGAAAAGATCGCACCTGAAGTTGTAAAAAACGACAAAAGTGTTGAAGTTGAACTACTCGAAATAAGTGAGTTTGAATTTCATTTAAAATTCAGTGGTGATACCATAGCCTTCATTATGCACACCAATATCTTCATTTTCCCTCCTGAACATGAAGTGAATAAAACCAAATACATTCAAGACACCCCTGAATATGGTTATTTTGGAATGATACAGGCCTATAATTTCCTCTCTGATTCTTTAAAATACCAAAGGTTGGCCGATATGGGATATTTGCTTGCCAGAATTTTTATCAATGCAGAAGGACATTTCTATATAGATGGACAACGACAATTAGATTTTTTGTACAAAGACATAGCTAACAATGAAATAAATATAGAAGTGATTATCAAAATCATAGAGCAATCTATGTTATATGCTTTAGATTTCGATTTATACGTGCCCCCTGTAGATGTTATGGCAGAGATCAGCCTTGAACAAAAGAATTACTTCAATAATGCTTCTGGATTAGCAACAGGCAAACGTCTAGGTTTTAAACGCAACGGACCTCAAAAAGGCAAATAATCCATCCCTTTGGCAGTTAAGACAAAACTGCTTTCATTCATTTGGTCGCCATCATACATCCAATTAAACTGTCCTCGATCTACATTGTCAGCCCGCAACAATTTCAGATCTAGTAGATTTTTAATTGCATCTGCTACAATTTTAGGATCTACATCACCCTGACACTCTTCACATATGGTGCTGAATTTTTCTTTAAATACACATAGAGATAGAATTTCTCGCTCTAAATCAGGTAGTTCAATCATTTTAGTTTTCTGCCTTTCCATTCAAACTTTTTCACTTTACTCAAGATTGGCAAAATTGCCATATAGGGTATATGAAATAATTGGCCAACAATAGTTGTAGATATCCAGTTCTTCATTCTAAAGAAATTAGAGACTCTGTCATAAAAACTCAATTCAGCATACAACTTCACCATGAGTACAAATAAACCAATAACAACACCTATAGAGCTAAATGTTAAAACACAGATAAGAATAAACACATTTAATAACCATGTAAAGATTAGAATACCTGTGTTTAAACTGTTACTATATGCTGTATTCTTACTTGCCCAACGAATTCTTTGCTGAATAAACTCTCGCCAATTTTCAGGTGCTTTAGTAATAACCAATGCAGCTTCTTCCTTAACAAACACAATCGAATTGGGGTATTGAATAGAAATGCTCTGCATCAGAAATACATCATCGCCACTTGAGTGTTGACTTATAAGATCAACAGCGCTAATTGCCTCACTTCTATAGGCCAAATTTGCTCCATTACAAATTAAAGGTTGCTTCCATTGGATATGTGCAGCACCAATGGCAATTAAAGCTGCAAAATCTATATGAATTAGACGTTCAAAGTATGTTTTTGGTTGTGGAAAGACAACAGGACCGGATACAAACATAATGTCTGATTCGTGAAATGGCGACAATATGCTGTTTAACCAATCTGCCGGAACCTTACAGTCTGCATCGGTATGGACATATATGTCGCAATCTGTCATTTCCCATGCCTTTCTTATTGCTGCTTTTTTCCCTTCTGAATTGCTTAAATGTATAATGCGCGATTTGAAGTTTAAACCAAATGACTCTATTATCTCAACTGATTCATCCTCGGAATGGTCATTGATAAAAACAATTTCTATTTTATCTTTTGAATACTCCATCTGCTGTAAGCTTTGGAGTAATGGAATTAAGTTTTGCTCCTCGTTTCTGAAAGGAATTAAAATGCATATTCGCTCGTCGATTTTACTCAAAGGACTTGCTTTGATTTTAGTCCATAAACTAGAATATTTCCTCAATAAGATAACATACATCAAGGAAAAAACAAAGCTAGTGAACAATAGATATATCAATCTTTTGGTATTAGTGAGTACAGCAAATATAAAGACCCAATAAATGCTGGGAGCATTAGGTTGATAAACCATAATGCACTCACCGCAAATACTATTTCATTGTCTAAAAGCAAACCAGCAAATAAGATTTGACAAAAGAATATCCTCACTCCTACATCAGATATTGCAGGAACTGGCACCAGGGATTGCAATAAGTAGGCTAACGGAATAAAGCATATCGCAATAAATGGCAGCGGCTCTGAAGCAAAAATGTTTAGCAATAAATAAAACTGCAGTGTGAACGTACTGTATCTCAAGAGAGATAAAATCGTAATTTTTTTAATCAACTGCGGTTTGTAATGAGAAACCAGCTTTAGCGCCTGAACTATAGATTTGGGAAGTTTATGTTTATATCTTCGAAATATTTTGGGAAAGTAGTAAAGCAAGCCAATAATCACTGCTAAAAGCAATATTACTAAGCCTACTTTCTGTGAATACTCTGCTAAATCCACATTAATATTATTGCTGAGCAATAATATTAAATAGCAAATTACGCCAAGGGAATAAGTCATAGTGAGCTGTAATAGATTGGCCGTAACAGTAGCTATGACAACTTTTATTGGGTGGACTTCCTTCAGTAATAAACTCCTACCAATATAGTCTCCTGTTCTTGCTGGTGTAAATGTGCTTAATGTAGTACCACCTAGAACCGTAAAAAAAGATCGCAATTTTGAAATAGCGAAACTGTGCTTTAATAGTTTTCTAAACTTTAAGGATTCAATAAACCAGTTCAATAACATGAG
>CBDUMX010000167.1:0-5289 GCA_965368435.1 uncultured bacterium | reverse complement strand
AAACCATCAAGGAGTTGTTGCATTAATTAGCCCTATAGATTTTGGTCCCCTCGAAGAAACAGTTACAAGGTGTTTTGAAAACGGCACACCTCCGAGAATTGTGGTTGCAGATGGAATTCAAGACATACGTAATATAGGAGCTTTAGCGCGATCTTGTTTAGCTTTTGGTATAGATCTGCTTGTAATTGGCACTAAGGCAAATGCTGAAATTGGAGAGGGGGCTATGAAAAGCTCAGCGGGAGCTTTACTTTCCCTTCCAGTGGCGCGTGTGGCCAGTCTAGAAGAAAGCTTACAGTATTTCAAAAGTTGGGGACTTGTGCAAATAGCAGCTAGTGAAAATGGCAATATGCAAAGTCATGAATTGGATAGCTTGAAACTATCGTCATTTGTACTTTGGATGGGCAATGAAGATAGGGGTTTACCACGTGAAAGATTAGCGCAAATGGACCATCAAATAGCTATTCCAATGGAGAATAATGTAGACTCATTGAATGTATCAGTGGCGGCAGGCATATTGCTTTACGAGCTAAGATCCAAATAATCAGCACCTTATGTGTTAATATGTTCAAATAAAATTTTCTATTAGGAAATTTGGAATATAATTTTACTTTCGCGCTTAGTAACAGGGGGCTTTATTGACCCTATAAATTTAATAGTATGTATTGGACATTAGAACTTGCTTCTTACTTAGATGATGCGCCATGGCCAGCGTCAAAAGATGAATTAATTGATTTTGCAATTAGAACTGGTGCTCCTCTTGAGGTTGTAGAAAACCTGCAGGAACTTGAGGACGATGGCGAGCCATTTGAAACCATTGAAGAGATATGGTCAGAATATCCTTCAACTGATGATTATTTCTTTAATCAGGACGAATTATAGTATCCTATTGAGGTAAAAGCAGGGTATAGCTTTTATCATTCCCTTTTAGTTCACTTCCTTTAATCCACGGGTTGAGGCTTTTTAGAACATGGTAGTTCGAACCTTGTTCCATGGCAAATTTTGAAAGATCTGTGATGTCTTCATTTAGCTTAAACTCTTTTACTTTGTCGGGAGAATAATAGTCTTTAGAACTTATTTGAAATCCGTATGAGTCTGGATTTTCAAGTATAATCTTGAATGCCAGAATTCGCATGATGTATCTAGAAGTCTCTGAATTGAGATGTAAGTCATAATAGTTAGATGCTTGCTGATTAGATAGTGCAGATTTCATACCGCCTATACCTCTATTGTAAGCCGCCGCTGCTAAAGTCCAATTGCCAAATTCGCTATACGCTTCTTGTAAATACTTGCAAGCAGCTTCAGTGCTAAGCTTTAGATTTAAGCGTTCATCTACATCACTGTTTACTTCTAATCCGTAGTATTTAGCTGAGCGTTCCATAAACTGCCAAACTCCATTGGCCCCAGCCGGAGAACTTACATTTTGCAATCCGCTTTCTGCAATTGCTAAGTATTTGAAATCCTCTGGTATATTGTTCTTCTTTAGAATAGGTTCAATAATGTTAAAATACTTCTTACTGCGTTTGAGAATGAGCATGGTGTTGCTCTGCCAGTAGGTGTTAACTAGAAGCTCGCGGTCTAATCGCTCTTTCACACCAAATTTGTCTATGGGCACAGCCTCACCGGCAAAACTCAAATCTGAAGGTATGGGAACAGGGAATATCTGGTAGACTGACGACAGCCTTTCCGTTTGTTGTTGATGTTCAGTATACTGGTGGGCAGTTAATGCCACTAAGGATACTGCAAGTACAATAACTATAAATAAGTATATCTGTGTTTTCTTCATATTAGAAAAGTAAACCAAGCTCAATACTTAGAGATCTAATACTACCTCCATTCCCAGTAGGGGGATTGATTTGTTCAAAGTTAAGGCCGTTATTTAAATCAAATACACCAAGTTTTATGCCTGCTTGAAAACCGACTATTTTGCCATTCACTTGGTATGAAATTATACCATCCAATGCAAAGGGATGAAGAGCTAAATCATTTAAATGCGCTTTAGCTTTGCTTCCAATATACATAGATGAGAGTGCGAGATAACCTATTTGCGGACCAATCATAATTAACTGATTGTCACTTAGTTCATAGCCTATCATTAATGGTAAGTCTAGGTAAAAGGTTGCTATTCTGGAGTATTCATTTAAATCATTATTAAAATTGGAGCCTTTGAAGTTTCCTAAAAACTCTGTTTGAAAATGAAAGTTTTTATTGATCCTAGTTCTGAAATATGCTCCAGCCGAATAGCCAAATCTCAGCCGTGGATTTGTTAGTTCTGTGCCTGTAAAAGTAGATAAATTAATAGCAGTTTTTATACCAAGTTTGGTATCACCACTGCCAGCTTCAGTCTGAGCCGAACTAGCAAAAGTGCTAAATAATATCGCTATTAAAATGTATCTGTTCACTATACTTTTTTACCTTTCAATGCCTTGGCAATACTGTTGTTCATGGCAATTTCTGCAAATTCTTTGGTAAATTCGTTAAGGGCGTCACATGTACTAACGATTTCATCCTTGTTCTTAGCGTGAATGGCCTTATCTATTTCAGTTTGCAATTTTTCAATTTGCACTTTTTGATTGGCATTAATCAGATCACTATGCTCCTTTACGAATTTATTCATGCTGTATTGCAGCTGTTTAGCTTCGGTAATAGACTCTTGCAATGAACGCTGATTCATATCTTCTTCTGCGTGAATAATGCTGTCTTTCAGCATAGCCTCAATTTCAGTATCACTAATTCCGTATTGTGGTTGAAGAACTACCTCCTGCTTAACGCCTGATCGCAATTCTTGTGCTGTAACTCTGAGGATACCATCAGCATTTATCATGAAACTAACTTCAATTTTAGGTAGACCTGCAGGCATTGCAGGTATGCCTTTTAACTGAAATTCTCCAAGTTTTCTATTGTCTTTTACCATTTCCCGCTCACCTTGGTAGACAGCAATGGTCATATTAACTTGACCATCAACAGAGCTTGTGTACTCACGTTTTACTTTGTTGGGTATTTTGCTGTTTCTTCCTAGAACAACATCCATCAAGCCTCCTAAAGTCTCAATTCCAAGCGAAAGGGGTGTTACATCAAGTAATAGTATATCTCTTCTGTTTCCGGCGAGGATATCTGCTTCAATAGCAGCACCTAAGGCAACTACTTCATCGGGATTGTGATTGTCGTTTATGTGAGAATGACTGAAAAATTCAGCAACCATTTCTTTAACCAGAGGAGTTCTTACACTACCACCTACTAGTACAACCTCATTGATTTGTTCTAATGAAAGCTCTGAATCGGAAACGGCCATTTTGCAACTATTGATTGTTCTTTGGATTAGAGGACTGAGTAAGGTTTTAAGTTGCGTGCGGTCCAAATTCAATTCAAGATGTTCGTCTTTAAAACTAATTATTTCAGTATATGAACTCTGTTTACTTAGGGCTTTTTTGGCTTTTTCTGCTTTAAGTCTAAATAATTGCTTTTCGTTTAAACTGTCTAACTGTATTTTATATGTCCCAGTCCAATGATCTACTATGGCTTTGTCGAAATCATCCCCTCCAAGAAAGGTATCACCATTGGTGGCAAGTACTTCAAATATTCCGTTCTGAATTCTAAGTATAGATACATCAAAAGTTCCTCCTCCTAGGTCATAGACCGCCACTGTTTTAGATTCTGTTTGATTGAGGCCAATGCCATATGCTAAACTTGCTGCTGTGGGTTCATTGATAATTCTCAACACGTCTAAACCTGCCAATTTCCCAGCATCCCTAGTGGCTTGTCGTTGAGTATCATTGAAATAGGCCGGAACTGTTATCACCACTTTGCTAACTGTTTGCGAGAGTTGTTTTTCCGCCATTTCCTTGAGTTCTTTTAGCACTAAAGCAGAAAGCTCAATGGGGTTGTATTGCTTCCCGTGGATTTTTATTTTGACCAATTGATCATCTCCATCGTCTATTAATTGGTAGTTAAAGAAATCGGTATGCGACTCAAGATCACTGTAAGATTTACCCATTAAGCGTTTTATTGAGTAAATGGTGTTTTCAGGCTGATCTACCATTTTTTCAATGGCTTGTTTACCCACTAAAATTGCTTCATTTTCGAAATGAATGGCAGAAGGCACTATGCTGTCGCCATTAGTTGTAATGCAATAGGCCGATCTGTCCTCAGGGTTTATAGATGCAATTAGACTATTCGTAGTTCCCAAATCAATTCCAATAACTGTTTCAGAATTGTCAATAGTTCCGCTCTTTAAATCTATGGATATTTTAGCCATTTGGCAAAGGTATTTAAATTGGTAAGTTAGGAGTATTCCTTCTAGAAATAGACAAATTCATTTTCAATTTGTTTGGATAATAGGGCCTTATATTTGAGAAATTCAAGTCATGGAAGAAATTAGCGGATACAGAGTCATTTTCTTTGATGGACATTGCAATCTTTGTAATGCTGTTGTTTCTTTTTTAATGAGTCTAGGTACTAAATCAAAATTTAAATACGCTTCATTGCAAGGAGATACTGCTGCTAAGAATATTCCTGTAGAATTTCAAAGTATGGACAGTATTATATATTTTGAAGATGGGGTTTTTTATGTAGAGTCTGATGCAGCGATAATGCTGAGTAGGCAACTTAATTGGCCGTACAAACTCTTATTCTATACCAAGTTCTTACCTAGAATTATTAGAGATAATGTATACAGAGCTGTTGCAAGGTCGAGGTATAAAATTTTTGGAAGGAAAGACGTCTGTAGATTGCCCTCGGAAGAGGAGAAAAGCTTGTTTCTACCCTAGACTAATTTGTTTGCCAATTGCCCACATGCTGCATCAATATCTTTACCTCTGCTTCGTCTAATGTTTACGATAAGCTTGTTTCGCTCTAAGTAATTTTTGAAAGCTTCAAGTTTTTCAATAGAGCTGGATGTGTATTCCGCTTGATCTATCGGATTGTATTCGATCAAATTTATCTTACATGGGATTTTTCTGGCAAAGCGTACGAGTTCTTCGGCTTCTTCAGGATGGTCATTTATATCATTTATAACACAGTACTCCAAGGTAACCCGAGTTCCAGTTTTCTTGTAGAAATAGTTTAAGGCTTCAGTGAGGTCTTCTAAACTATTGCTATCATTGATAGGCATGATTTTGGATCTCTTTTCATTGGTTGCTGCGTGAAGTGATAATGCGAGATTAAATCTAACCTCATCATCACCTAATTTCCTTATCATTTTAGCGATGCCGGCCGTAGAAAGCGTAAATCTCTGAGGGGACATATTCAGGCCTTCTTCAGAGCATATTCTATCAATTCCCTTCAGAACTTCAT
>CBDUMX010000166.1:0-5295 GCA_965368435.1 uncultured bacterium | reverse complement strand
CTTCCATAACTCACTGTTGTTGATATGGTAGTACCGGTAACAGTCCCATAACCAAATGGTCCTGTGTTAGAAGACCAAGATGCGTCATTATAAGTTGAGTCTCTCCAGGTCGATCCTTGATTTGAACCATTGTCGAGATACTTCCATGTATCTCCAGTTGAAATTAAGGTTGTTTGGGCTTGAGTGCTAAAAACTATTAGCAATAACGGTAGGGTAAGCCAAAAAGATTTTAAGTTTTTCATTCTATGATTGGTTAAGCTGTGCTCTTAGCATATTTATGTCCTTGCTGAGGTTTTTGATAAAATCAGTGTTTTTATGGTGTCTTGGAAGTTTATTAACTGAAGCTTCTGCATTGTCTAAAGCTATAAGCGCTTTAGCTGTATCGCCTTTCAAACTATAAACTTCAGCCAATTGGTAGTACCAACTCTCTTGGCGTTTGAGTTTCGGAAGTTGTTCCAAACATAAACGCTCTGCCTCATCATACTTCTTGTAATTGATGGAAAGACTTACCATTTCTTTCTGCAGTACTAAATCATAAGGAAGATGTGATTTGCCCAGTTTTAACCACTGATAGGCCGCATCGTAGTCGTCTTTATTGGCATATACACTAAATGTGCTGGCAAGTGTAAAAAAATAGGTTGTATATCTATCTTGATGCTCGTAAGCTTTAGTAATATAAATCAATGCACTGTCGCTTATAAAAAGTTTGTCGAAGATTTTGCTTTTCAGCAAGAGTGTTTCCCCTAAACTCATTTGCTGTTGCTCAAATAGGTTGATATAGGAAAGGGCAGTGTTGTAGTATTCAAATTCAAAACACAATTCAGCAGCTAGGAAATCAATTGTTTTAATGCTTGGATTTAAACGCCGAGCTATTAAAAGATCAGCATGGGCTTGATCAAACTGACCATCTAATTTGTAGTACGAAGAGCGCTCAATATATAGTGATGCATTTTCAGGGTCAACAGCTATTCTCTTGTTTACCTCTTCAATTTTTTCGTGAATTGGACCGTGTGCGAATGCGTTGTTGGCAACAAACACGAAGGATAAACAACAGAGAAAAAGACTTAGTCTCATAGTACTTTACGCAAAACTATCTAGTCAGCGCTTAGTCTCTCTCCATGATTATTCACATTTCAGCATTACAATTATTGTAGTATACAAATTATCATACACTTATAATCAAACTCTTGCGGTCATTCATTAAAGTGCTTTCTAGAAAAATTCTAAGTACTAAGTAGTAGTCTACGCAAATATAAATTAAGGACACCTTGAAAATATGCAATTACAAATTTCTTGACTATCTAATGGCAAAACGCTGAATTTGAACAATAAATTATTAAATCATGAAAGCATTAAAAAACAGAGTACAACTAATTGGAAATTTAGGCGCAGATCCTGAAATCAAAAGTTTTAAAAATGGTAAACTGGCAAAATTCTCATTGGCCACTCATGAAGTCTATCAGAATCAAGAAGGTGAAAAAGTTGAGGAAACGCACTGGCACAACATCGTTGCATGGGGCAAACTAGCTGAAATTTCAGAAAAGTTGCTAGCCAAAGGCAAACAAGTACTAATTGATGGAAAATTGACTAATTCCAGCTATGAAGACAAAGAAGGTGTGAAACGCTATTCCACTGAAATAGTTGCCAATGAACTCTTAGTTTTGAGCCCAAAAAGCAATTAACAGAACAATTGTAAATGAGTTCTAGTAAACGAATACTTTAAAGTATTCAATAAGATCAGTTGATCTAATTGCAATCAGATGGATTCCTGGAGTATAGCATTCTATCTCCAGTGAATCATCTATCAGCTTCTCTGCATAAATAGTTATGCCAAGGGAGTTATATACTTCAACCTCAACTGCATTTTTTTGGAGGTTCATTATCCTCAGCTTCAAACCAGCACCACCTATTACAGCAAATTCTTCTTCAATGTTTAATTGTAAAGGTATAATATCGCTATAGCTATAATTTCCATCAAAATCCACTTGCTTAATTCTACAATAAAGATGTTTTGCTAAGTGGCCTTCAATTTGAGAGAGTGAAAGCTTCAAGTTGTAGTTCAATATTTCTTGACTATTTCCTCCTTGGGCTTGAGATGCCATGGTGTAACATGTGCTAAAACTACTAGCATCAGAACTGAATTGAACCTCAAAGTGACTATTGTTTTGCTCACTGGCCGTTGACCAGAACACATTTACCTCATCATTAATAAGGCTAGCCTTTACGCTTAACCAATCGACAGGTAATGAGCCTAGTGTAAAAACTGATGAACCAGCAGAAAATGCAGGTCCATATACGTTGAACGGACCAACCATAGTAACTCCTGTAGCAAATCTAAATTTAGTTCCAGCATTCCCACCTAGTACGCGTCCACCAGGGTAAACTAGAACAATACCCGTGGCGCTCAGATCGATTTTGCTGCCATTTTTAAAATTTAATACTCCAAAAATTTTCAGAGTATCTATGTCAACACTAGAGTTCTGCTCATAGTAAATTGAGTCAATTGCTCGAATAGTATAGACTATTGGCGAGCCACTTCCAGCACAATTAAATCCAGAACTCCAAGAATTGCCCCCATTTGATAAACAGCTTGTTTGGGCTACAGCTATATTACAGCAATATCCTATTGCTATAATACTAATAAATTTTTTTAACATCCCCCTAATGGGCTATAGTCTATAAGTGACTAAAACTAGATGCAATGTAATTATGAAATTGATAGCTTTTTCAACTATTCATTTAGCAGCCTTAGGAATGCATCAATTTCGACGAATATGACAGGAAGTAGACTTTCTTATCCCAAGATTTGACTGCTGTGATCTTTGGTTTTTACTTTTGAGATAATTTCTTCAATTAGTCCGTTTTCATCTATTATAAATGTAGTTCTAGCAACTCCCATATACTTGCGGCCGTACATATTCTTTTCAACCCATACGCCGTATTTATTGCATACCTCTTTGTCTACGTCGGCCAAGAGATCAAAAGGAAGATCGTACTTCTCTATAAATTTTTGATGTCTCTTTTCGCTATCAGGGCTTACACCCAACACCTGAAAACCTTGCTCCATTAAGAGTTTATAATTATCCCTTAGGTTACAGGACTCTGCTGTACACCCTGGGGTATCATCTTTTGGGTAGAAATACAAGACCAATTTCTTCCCTTTAAAATTGTTTAATCTAAGTTGTTTGCCATTTTGATTATTACCAACTAATTCCGGCGCTTTATCTCCTACTTTTAACATTATATATTTATTGTGCGTTTGTATTCCGCTTTGTTTCCTCTATCATCTGTAACAACTATTTTGAAAACATGTTCACCCGATGGTATCCATGAAGGTATTTCCCCAAACATTGCACTAGTTTTAGGCTCATATTCCATAAGAATCCATTTATCGTCTATGGAAGCATTATACGACTTAATACCGCTAAGATTATCACTTACTCTAAACATAAATTCACGCGATAAACGCTCAACTCTTATTCTTGGAGGAGTACTATCGTAATACAAAGCATATTCACCAAAAGATCGAGTATTGAAATTTAATACTCCATTACTCAATGTACCACCTTCATAAACCTTCTGATTACCACTAAAACTCACAGCACAAAGTTTGGATCCGTACGCTAGAGCCTCCTTTGAGGGCCTAACGCTTACATTGATGTATGAATGAAGAGGAGTATAGCCATAATGCAATTGAATACTATTGCTGAGCATAGCTGGTCTTTGTGCTAATTCTCTTAGGTGAATATCAAAATCGTGATAAATAGTATTTCCAGGGATATTAATAGTCCAATTTTTATAGTTGAATCGATTGTTCTTCCCTGCCTTCATTCTTAGCATACTATCCGATTTATAGGAGTCTATCCAATAGAGTTTTTGTCCGCCCGTATCCGCTATCATAGTCCACTCAAGAGAGTCGCGCATGCCGACATAATCTTCAACATACACTTTGAGTTTAATAGTATCACCTTGCTTAATAAAAACCTCTCCATTGTGGTTTTGCTTATAATAGGGATAGGGATTAAAAGGCTCTTTAAATAGACGCACATAATTGACCCCGGTTTTGTATTTCAAATAGTAATCTATATGGGTATTGTAGTATCTACCCAGATTAAAGTCCATTTTCTCAATTTGATATTGATAGAGAAGCTCTCCGTTCACTGTTAACCAGCAATAATTTATTCCTAGTCTATTTCTTGTATCGGTAAAGAAATCTTTAGCTAACAATCCAAAGGCATAAGTACCCGGTTGCACTATAAGGGGAGTAGAATTAAAATAAGCAGAACCCTTCTTCAATTTTTTCATAGGATAACCACCTCTAGATTTCAGATATTCTGGATCTTTATGATAGACTAGTATTTGGTTTATTTGAGGTTCAATTTTGTCTTCAACATCTAAACCAAATAACAAAGGGTTTAAAGCTCTACCCGCACCATCTCGAATTTCAAAATGCAAGTGAGGTCCACCAGAACCCCCTGTATTACCACTAATGGCAATTTCTTGTCCTTTTTTTACTGGCAAATCCTTAGCGTTAGGGAACAGTTCAATTTCATAAGTTCGCTGTTTATATTGAGCTTCCTTAATATAATTTGCAATTGCACCAGGAAACTCTTTCAGATGCCCGTACACCGATGTGTATCCATTGGGATGTTGGATGTATATAGCTTTCCCATATCCATAAGGGCTAATTTTAATTCGAGAAACATAACCATCAGCTACAGCTTTCACGCTCCATCCTTCCCAGCCACCGGTTCTAATATCTAATCCACCGTGAAAATGGTTGCTCCTCAACTCACAAAATGTGCCTGCTAATAAAATTGCGCTATCAAAAGGATTCCTGAAATAGTTTTGAGGGTATTTATTGGTATTTCTGACAAAAGTGAAGTTAGGCAGGATGGCCTGTTCAACGACAGAGGTTTCTATCTCCGTTGAATCTTGCTGACTGCTTTCATCTTCAGTTGTTTGAGCTTGGCTGCACGAAGCAAGGAAGATGATTGCGCAACTTAATGATATGAGAATTTGTTTATTCAAGTCGGGCAAAGTTAAAATGGACTAAGAATTGAAAGTGCAGAGTTATACGCAATCTTACTAAACTGAATATAAGAGCATACATTATACTTTTATAAATTATTTAATCCTAACATTTAATACTTTCTCACCTTCAAGGTATCCTTCCAAAAGGTCACCCGATTCAACTTTACCCACGCCTTCTGGAGTGCCAGTGAACAATAAATCGCCGATCTTAATAGTAAAATAGGAGGAGCAATGTTCAACTAGCTTTGGGATATTGTTAAT
>CBDUMX010000165.1:0-5302 GCA_965368435.1 uncultured bacterium | reverse complement strand
ATTTTGTGTCCGATTACCCAATATTCCTGCTGATTAGCGTGTTTAACAGCTGTAATTTTTTCTAAGGAATTCTTAAGTATAGATCGGTTCTTTATGGTTGGCGTTATTCCTCCAAGGCCTGCATTCAGATTCATATCAACTTCTGAATACTGCATGCCATCTATTCTACCAGAGGTAGTGAACACAAAGTACTTAGAAGCGTCGGCAGGATTATTTACAATAACGGCCGATTGAGTGCTGCTTTGATTGCCTTTGAGTCCATTTTCCATAACTTGATGATTTCTATTCCAAATGGTGATGCCATCGGTATAAAAAAGCAGAAGGCCATTACTGTCGGATATACTAGCGCAACCTTCAATGGTGTTTGTCTTTCCAAGGGTGTCGGCCTGTACCCCTAGATCAGTAAATTCAATTCCGGCATTTTTGCCAAAATACCAGTGATAAGACTCACGTTGAGCAAAAGCAGAAAGACAGAGTATAATAATCAGGCTGAAAAGCGTAAAACGCATCCTTACGAAGATAAGTTAAATGCATAAAAAACCCTCCCGATGCGAGGGAGGGTTTAAAACAAAAACTGAAATAGGCTAGTATCAATAACCTATCTTTTAATTTGGAATCGGTCATAGTAGAAACCGATTTTTATAAAGAACATGGTATTAGGCATTTCTGAGACATCAATAGTGGTGCTGAGCGATCTAATTTGTTCCCTCAGTATCACTTTGCCATTGACGTCTGTTATTTCAATCCATTCATTTAGCAATGCTGGATTATTTATATCTATTCGAATAAAGTCGGAAGCGGGATTAGGATAAAATTTATATTGGCTTGCGCGATCAATTCTTTTAATAGCGCTGGTGCAACTGTCGACTTCAATCTCGAAAACAACTCTTGTTTCGCAACCATTTGAATCAATTGCCTCTATAACAACTCGCGTATCCTCTTCTGGGTATAGAACATTCCTGTCGCCTCTATGTCCGGTGCTCCACCAATAGCCTTCAAAGCCATCACTCAGTTCAACAACAATAGAGTCGCCAATGCAAATTTCTCGAGATGCTGGATTGGTATATACCGTTAATGGGGTTTCATCGTGAACAATTACATAAACACTATCAGTGCAGGTAAAACCATCTGTATTAGCTGCATCCAAATAGTACCATCCTGATTCTTTCACCCATCGCACTCTACCGCCAACATTATCGTACCACTCATATATATCGAAACCATTTTTAGCTTCCAGATTAATGGAATCTCCATCGCAGACATCATTATCAGGCCAAATACCTATTAAATTATCACAACTGTCTTCATCGCAATCAACTACATAAACCACAAAACTTGCTCGGTATTCACAGCCATTGGAATCCACCGCTTCTATAACTACAGTTGTTGTCTCATTTGGATAATACACGGCTCTATGCTCATAATTTCCAATGTTCCAACCGTATTCTTCAAAATCATCAGATACTTCTATCACTATTGAATCACCTTCACAAATTTCTCTAGAAGAAGGGTTCGTATACACGCTAAGATGCCCAACTGAGTCATATTCAATGAAGACACTGTCTACACAAGTATGAGAATTGGAATCAATAGCAATAAGTGTATACCAACCTGATTCATCTACCCATCGAATTCTTCCGCCAACATTATCAGTCCACTGATAAGAGTCGAAACCAGATCGGCCTTCAAGATTGATTGAGTCAACACCGCACTGCAGTGTATTATCAGGCCAGACTTCAATGAGGTCATCACAAGTTGAATCGCATTCTATGACATTAAGTTCTATAACAAGTCTGGCTTCACAGCCATTTGAGTCTTCTGCTTCAACCACATATCTTCCGGTAGTAGTTACCACAGTTTCAATAATTCTATCATCATCACCAGTACTCCACCAATAGGATTCGAAATTGTTTGAGAGTTCAATTAATATGCTATCTCCAACACAATAAGTATCTTCATCTGGTTCAATTCCGTATTCTAAAGTTGGACTATATTCTTCAATATAAATACTGTCGACACAAGTGTGATTATTGGAATCTACCACCGTAAGAATGTACCAACCTTCTTCATCAACCCAACGCACTCTGTCGTTGGATCCATCAGACCATGAATAGCTATAATATCCATTTGGAGCTTCAAGATTTACAGAGTCATCACCGCAAAAGTATTGAGAAGGCCAAGCTTCGATGAGATCATCGCAGCTAGTATCGCAGTCGTCTACATAAATCGTGAATTCCAATCGGCTTTCGCAGCCGTTGGAGTCAACAGCTTCTATAACTATTGTTTTATCTTCTGTAGGATAAAGTACATTTCTATCTCCGCTGTGTCCGGTATTCCACCAATAGTTTGTAAAACCATCGCTGAGTTCAATGATTATAGAGTCGCCCTCACATAAATATGGAGGTGAAGGATTAGTACCATAAGTTAAACTCAAGGGAGTAAACATTTGTATGTAGATGGAATCGTAAAAACTGGTTCCACTGCTGTTTTGAGCTTCTACTTCATACCAGCCTCCAGTGGTGATGAAGATTACCCTATTTGTATCTCTGGTATTCCATTCATAATGAGAATAACCATTTGTAGCTTCTAGAACTACAGTATCTCCATAACAAAAAGATGAATCGCTAGTGCTGATTTGCAAATTCTGAGAATAGCTAAAGCTAGTGACTAAGCACGCAATAAGGATAGTTAAGAGGCGCATATTGAGTATATAGATACCTGAAACTGCAAGAATGTTGCATGGCAATTCTCCTTTTTTCTGTGCTCATATATTAGGAGTGCTTCAACCACTTATTTTACCTATCATTGCAGCCATTTTTAAACCGCTATGAAAAACATCAGAAATGTGGCCATAATTGCCCACGTTGATCACGGTAAAACCACCCTTGTCGACAAGGTACTACAAGCATGCGAATTCTTTAAGGATCACGAGCAGCCTGGCGAACTTGTTATGGACAATAATGACCTAGAACGCGAAAGAGGAATTACCATTCTTTCGAAAAACGTTTCTGTTGAGTATAAAGGGGTTAAAATTAATATAATCGACACCCCAGGTCACAGTGATTTTGGAGGTGAGGTTGAGCGAGTAATGAATATGGCCGATGGTGTACTACTCCTTGTAGACGCATTTGAAGGTCCAATGCCACAAACTCGTTTTGTATTATCAAAAGCACTAGCTGCAGGCTTAAAGCCAGTTGTTGTTATCAATAAAGTAGACAAAGAAAACTGTACTCCCGATGAGGTGCATGAAAAGGTATTTGATTTAATGTTTGCTTTGGATGCAACTGAAGAACAATTGGATTTTGATACCCTATACGGTTCTGCAAAACAAAATTGGATGAGCACTGATTGGCGCAAACCAACAGACAATATGTTCGCCGTTTTAGATGCTATTATTGATCACGTTCCTCCACCAACACAATTGGAAGGTACTACTCAGTTGATGATTACGTCATTAGACCATTCGAGTTATACAGGTAGAATAGCAATTGGAAAACTCAGAAGAGGCGGCTTAAAGGCAGGACAATTTGTGAGTTTAGTAAAGCGCGATGGTTCAATAGAGAAATCGAGGGTAAAAGAACTCTTCGTTTACGATGGTTTAGCAAAAAGAAAAGTAGAACAAATAGATACAGGAGATATCTGTGCAATTACAGGCTTAGAAGGATTTGAAATTGGGGACACCGTTGCTGACATAGAAAATCCAGAAGGATTGCCAACTATTGCTATTGACGAGCCAACAATAAGCATGTTGTTTACTATCAATGATTCTCCTTTCTTCGGTAAAGAAGGAAAATTTGTGACCAGTAGACATGTGAGAGATCGTTTGAACAAAGAATTAGAACGAAATCTTGCAATGCGCTTAGAAGAAACAGGTTCAGCGGATTCGTTTTTAGTGTATGGTAGAGGTGTATTACATCTCTCAGTACTTATAGAAACTATGAGGCGAGAGGGATTTGAATTGCAAATAGGTCAACCTAGAGTAATTATAAAAGAAATCGACGGTGTTAAGCACGAGCCAATAGAGGAATTAATCATAGATGTTCCAGAGCATCATTCAGGCAAAGTCATTGAATTTGTGACTCAGAGAAAAGGCAATATGTTAAGCATGGAGCCAAAAGGAGATGGAATGCATTTGGAGTTTGAAATACCTTCAAGAGGAATTATTGGTCTTAGAAATCACTTGTTGACAAGCACTCAGGGTGAAGCCATCGTTTCACATCGATTTAAAGAGTTCCAAGCGTATAAGGGTGAAATTCCTCAAAGAATTAATGGTTCAATGATCAGCATGGAGAATGGCAATGCTATTCCTTACAGTTTGAACAACCTTCAAGATAGAGGGAAATTCTTTGTTGAACCTAATCAAGCTATTTATGAAGGTCAGGTAGTTGGAGAACATTCAAGACCTGGAGATTTGGTGGTAAATCTCACTAAAATGAAGAAGCAATCCAATGTTCGTTCTGCTGGCGCTGATGATAAAGTGAAATTAGCTCCGCCTACACTCTTTACTTTAGAAGAATCGCTAGAGTATATCCAAGCAGATGAATATGTTGAAGTAACACCAGAGACCATTAGATTGAGAAAGGTATTGCTAAAAGAGCACGAGAGAAAGAGATCAAAGAATGCCGCTTTGAGCTAGGACTCAATTTTAATTTCGTATTAAATTGCGCAAATCGAATGAAAGATTTGTATTCTGAATTGAATATTCACGACAGTGTTTTTATTGCACCTAATGCAACTGTTATTGGGAAAGTGAGTCTAGGGCAAGATGTGTCCATTTGGTATGGGGCAGTGCTCAGAGGCGACAATGACCATATACATATAGGTGCTAGATCAAATATCCAAGACAATGCTGTATTGCATGTAGATCCAGGAGTACCTATTAGCATTGGCAAAGAATGTGTAATTGGACATGGAGCGATAGTTCACGGAGCGAATTTAGCTGATAATGTATTGATTGGTATGAATGCTGTGGTTTTAAATAATGCTCAGATTGGCAAGAATTGTATTATAGGCGCAAATGCATTAGTAACAACAGCTATGGTCATTCCAGAAGGCTCTTTGGTTCTCGGTTCGCCTGCAAAAGTTGTAAAGCAATTAACGCCAGAGCAAATAGCGGGCATTAAGAGAAATGCTGAGGTGTATGTAAAGAAGGGGCAGGAGTTTAAGGAGCTTTATAGGAATTAGGAAAATAAAGTATTGCGATATTATTAGATCTAGGGCACTTAGTTTAAGAATTCAAGCGCGGAGGTAAACATTTGCTTTACAGCAAATCATCTAGGGCTTATATTTATAACCGGGGAGG
>CBDUMX010000164.1:0-5320 GCA_965368435.1 uncultured bacterium | reverse complement strand
TTATCTAGGTCCTTATACCATTATGGATATAGGAGCTTTTAAAGAATTTAAGAGGCTTAAGGTATCGGCCTCTATTAATAATGTATTCAACTCAGCGTATTTCAGTATACCTAATCAGCCTCTAGCAGGCATTAATGCTGAAATCAACCTTAATATTTATTTAAACAAAAAAACAAAATGAAAAGAATCAAATTACTAAGCCTATTAATCTTTAGCATTATTTTCGCTTATGGACAAATTGAGCATTCAAGAGTGTATAGCACCTTTGATAATTATCCATTAAGCAAAAGCGACACTTTTAATAATGGTGCAGACCTTAATGGAGGTTTGACTCATTACCAACGTATATTCTCAAATCAGTTTGATACGATTTGGTCGACTTGGGAAGGCTGGGCCTTGAGCAATATGTCCGACGATACGTCTAAAGGCTATAGCAATCAATACAGCTCTATTACAGGCTCAGGCTTAAGCAATACAACTAATTATATGGTTGGATATAAAAATCCAGTGATAGTGTTCAATGAACCTACCTTAATTAGTGGGGCGTATTTCACAAACTCAACCTATGCCTATTTCGATATGCTGGAAGGATCTAACTTCAGCAAGAAATTTGGGGGCGATGATGGCAATGATGCTGATTTTTTCTTACTACATGTCTATACTTACCTTGAAGGCAATCTTGTTGATAGCGCAGAATTATACCTAGCAGACTATAGGTTTACAGATAATCGCAAAGACTATATACTAGATGATTGGACTTTCCTTAGCTTTACAGAAGAGCCTGAAGGAGAAGTAGAAACGGACAGCATAGTCTTCAAATTTTCTTCAAGTGACAATGGCAGCTGGGGGATGAATACGCCAGCATATTTCTGTATGGATGATTTTAATGCTATTGGATCAGAAAATCATTTTTATGAAACAGCTACCATAAATCAAGATGAATATTACAATGGTTCAGACATGTCGGGTGGCATTGTTGATCAGTATTTATTCTTTCCCAACACCTACAACCAAGACTGGCAGACCTGGGAAGGGTGGTCGTTGAGCGCTATGTACGATGATACAACTCAAGGTTATCAGAATCAATATAGTGCTATGGCTATTAGCACTAATTACAAGCATTTCGTAAGTTATGGAACGTATAATGAAATTCGAGGGCCGTATCTGTCTGAGTATGATAAGAATTATCTCTTTAAAACGGCAGCACCAGCACCATGGCCTATAAGCATTGGAATAACGAATTCAACCTATGCCTATTACGATATGCTATACGGATCTAATTTTAGTAAGAAATTTGGCGGTGTTGATGGCAATGACCCTGATTATTTCAGAGTTTTATTGGACTATGTAGATTCTAAAGATAGCCTGTTGAGAACAGACACTGTGTACCTAGCAGACTTTAGATTTTCAGACAATAATGAAGACTACATCTTAGACCATTGGGAGTATCTAGAGATCAATGAAGACCCTTGGTCTATGCACACTCAGGCTCACAAAATAAAATTTAGAATGGAATCTTCAGACAATGGTAGTTGGGGTATGAATACTCCGGCCTACTTCTGTTTATCATTGGACTTTGATTATGGTTCATCGGATAACCTAAATAGAAAGAAGTTTACTTTCAACTTATATCCAAATCCGAGTTCAGACCTCATTAACATAGAAACCTCAGAAGAAGTTTTAAGCGTAGAGCTTATTGATATGCAAGGAAAACTGCATCTAAGCAGCGAGTCTACCCAACTCAATGTTTCAGAATTAATAAGCGGAATGTATATTGTTCGACTAATAACTAAGAACGGAATAGCTACCCAACGATTCATTAAACTATGAGATTTATAGGCACACTGCTATTATTAGCTCCTTTAATGCTTTGGGCTCAATTTGATCCGGCTGGAGGTGAAAGTGGCTCTCTTTCGGTTCACAAAGACGATAATGCTATTTATGCATGGGCAGATTCTGTGATTATAGAGAGATCTTGGATGGATTATGCCGACACTAGTCTGGGCAAAGTAAGCGCTGGTGATGTCAGCAATGCCATCGGGCCAGCTAACGGTACCGTTGTTAGCTTAGGCGATGGGGGCAGTGCTACATACTACTTTCAGCAAGCGATTATCGACGATGAAGGTTTTGAATTTGCCGTTTTTGAGAACGGTTTTAAGTCGGGAGATGGCTATTTCCTCGAGCTAGCATTCGTAGAGGTTAGTGTCGACGGTATTAATTATCAGCGTTTCCCCGCCCAAACCATAGCCGACACTTCATTTCAATTTAGCAATGCCGATGTTAGTAGTCCAACATGGTTTCACAATCTAGCAGGCAAACATCAAGCTCCATACGGTACTTTATTCGATCTGGATGATGTAGACTTAGATTCTATTCATTTTGTGCGAATTATTGATGTCATTGGGGCGATTGGACAAGACTTTAGCAGCAGAGACGCTAATGGGCGAACTATCAATGATTCCTACCCAACTGCTTTCCTAGCTGGCGGATTCGATATAGATGCATTGGGATTGATCAAGCATGAGTTATTGAGTACTGCTAGTTTGCATACTAAGGCATTCAAGCTATACCCAAGTCTAATTCAATCAGGCAGCATGGTAGATTTCAATATCGCTTTAGGTACTCAAATAAATATAACCAATAGCTCAGGCTTAAAGATTTATGAAGGAGATGCAAAAGCAGTTCAAATTGCTGTTAAAGGCATTTATTTCTTAAATGTAGTTATAGATGGTCAACTTACCCAAAAGAAACTATGCGTTTACTAGCTATTATTTGCATATTTAGTCTCTTTATTGCTTGTAAAAAAGAGGAAGTGAAGGAGATTCCTTCGGTTTTAGGGCACAAAATTCTTATCAGCAATGAAGGCAATTTTGGATGGGGGGAAGGCAGCTTAAGTATCTATGACCCAGTTTTGAAAAAGGTTGACAACGATGTATATAAAACTCTGAACAACAAAACATTAGGCAATGTTTTTCAGTCCATTCAAAGGATAAATAATCATTACTATCTAGTCATCAATAATTCAGCAAAAATTGTAATTCTCGATAGTGCGTTTAAACATGTTGCGGAGATCCAAAACTTCAATTCACCCAGGAATATCATTCAAGTATCTGCAACAAAAGCATATGTAACTGATTTGTACGCAGATAAGCTATGGATTGTAGACCTCAACACCAATACAATAAGTGGGAGCATAGCTATACATGGATGGTTGGAAGCTGGTTTAAGCATAGGCGATGAGTTTGTAGTTGGCAGTATGGAGTCGGACTACATTTACACCATTGACGTGCAAAAAGACGAATTGGTTGATAGCATTAAAGTGGCTTATGCCACTCAAAGTTTGATTCAAGACGATAATGGAGTTATATGGCTATTGTCACAAGGCAATGGTTCCGATAAAAAAGCCCGGCTTTCAAAATGGTATCCCGAAGAAGATACGCTAGTTGCCAGTACAGAATTAGATGGACTTCCATCTCATTTAAAGTACTATGCCGGACAGTCGGAATTGTATTTCCTAAACCAAAACGTCTATAGTTTAAACGTTAATTCTAATGTTGTTCAGCCCAAAATAATAATCGATTTAACAGGAATTAATGCCTATGGCTTCGGTCTAGATAAGACTAATGGAGATCTGTATATTAGCGATGTTCACGACTTTGTATCTCAAAGTAGCATTCACAGATATTCAAATACTGCAGATAAAATAGATGAATTCAAAGCAGGTATAATTAGTGGAAGCTTTTATTAGTTCAGTCTAATTCATACTACTTAATTGTTCTTCCTATTCACATTAAAGCATTAATTTGCACTGAATTTCTCAGTGATTAAATTCCGACATATACTCACTCTTTCTAATCCCTATGCTGGTAGGAGAATACAGTACATAATTTACAATCTGTTTACAGCAATTTTTAATGTTTTATCGATTGGAATGTTGGTGCCTTTTTTAAAGGTAATTTTCAATGAGAATAATGCGGCAAAGCAGGCTGTTGAATTTTCATATAATCCCGGTCAGTTTATGGAGTATATTGATTATCAGCTCAGTATAAGAATTGCTGAATGGGGCGCATATACTTCATTACTCTACTTTTCTGTAGGGATTATTATAATGTTCTTCTTAAAGAATGTCTTTCTTTTTCTCTCGTTTTACAACCTGGCTTATATACGAAGCGGAGTTGTTAGGGATATTAGGGCACAACTCTATAAACACATTCTTGAATTGCCTATTTCTTATTTCAATAAAGAGAAGAGGGGTGATATTATTTCTAAATTGACAAACGATATCAAAGAAGTTGAGTGGAGTCTGTTGGGAGTTCTGGAATTGCTTTTCAAGCATCCAGTAGCCATTCTTATACCTATAATAGCATTATTGATTACTAGTTTTAAGCTTACCTTATTTGTGCTCATTGTATTGCCAATCAGTGGATATATCATCAGTAGACTCGGGAAACGCTTAAAAGATGCTGCTCAGCGCGGACAAGAAAAGCTTGGTGAAGTTATATCTCATATAGAAGAAAGCCTGCACGGCATTAAGATTATCAAAGCCTTTAATGCATCTAAGGATAAGAAGGAGAGATTCAAAGAGTTAAATGATCAGCACTTCAGATTGATGGTAAAGCTACATCGCAAGGAGTTCTTAGCTTCCCCTTTAAGTGAATTTATGGGCAGTGTAGTTATATCTGCCATATTGATTTACAGCGGAAACCTCATATTAAACGAAAATTCTTCTCTAACTGGCTCTTTTCTAATAGCCTATATCGCGATGTTTTCGCAGCTAATACCGCCGGCTAAAGCAATTACAGAGGCTTTCTTTAGAATTAAGAAAGGATCGGCTTCTCTAGATAGATTAAACCAAATTTTAGATTTTCCGGCTGAAAAACACAGCGGTTCAATTACTGAATTCAAGATTAATGACAAGATTGTCTTTGAGAATGTTTCCTTTTCTTATGGAGACAAAGAGATACTTAAAAATATCAATCTCACAGTTGAAAAAGGAAAGTCCATCGCACTTGTTGGTCCATCAGGAGGAGGAAAGTCTACGCTAGTCGACCTCCTTCCGCGGTTCCACGAGATCAATGCTGGATCCATCAAAATAGATGGATTGGATATTAAAAATATTCAGTTGGATGTTTTGCGTTCGTCAATAGGAATAGTTACCCAAGACGCTATTTTATTCAATGACACAGTAGCCAATAACATCAAAATGGGAGATTATTACTGTTCTGGCGATCAAATATTGGAAGCAGCGCGAATTGCTAATGCACATGAGTTTATATCCGAACTTAAGGACTCATACAATACCAATATTGGAGAGAAAGGC
>CBDUMX010000163.1:0-5321 GCA_965368435.1 uncultured bacterium | reverse complement strand
TTCAAAAGTATGCTATTTGGATATTACATAGCCAAAAAACTAGCGCGCAAATCTGCACAATCCTTCACTAAAACTGTGGTTAGACTCGCTATCATAGCAGTTTCTATTAGTATAACGGTTGTAATTGTATCCTTTGGTATACTGCTGGGATTTAAAAAAGAAATTCGCGAAAAGGTTAGCGGTTATGCCGGGCATATTACGGTTAGTAATTTTGATTTAACCAAAGGTAGTGAGCATACCTATTTGGATTTGGATTCAAATTTACTTCTCGACTTAAGAGCAATGGATCATGTGCTCAGCGTATCACCCTTTATAAATAAAGCTGGAATATTAAAATCAGATTCAATTATAGAAGGTTTAATTTTTAGAGGTGTAGCATCGGATTATAATTTGGAGTTTTATCAGAAACACCTGGTTAGCGGAAGACTTCCTAACTACTCTGATAGCAGCGACAGCTATGAAATTCTAATCTCAAGTCAGACTGCCAATATTTTGGAAACTGATACAGGGGCAAAATTAAACCTCTATTTTGTTGAAGAAGGAGATGTTAAAAGAAGAAGACCAGTTGTTGTAGGTATTTTCAATACAGGCTTACAGAGTTTCGACAAACAGTTTGCCATATGTGATCTTCGCATGATTCAGCGAGTACTTGGTCCAGATTATAAAACGGCTAGTGGCTATGAAATTAAAATAGATGATTTTGCAGCATTAGACGAACTGACTGAATCTATTGACCGAGAAATTAGTACAGTCTTGAAAGCTGAAAACCTTAAAGAACAATACTTCACTATGTTTCAATGGTTGAAAATAGTAGACACTAACGTACTGATAATCATTGTATTAATGTTCATAGTAGCCATAATAAATATAATTACAGTTTTACTTATATTAATCATAGAGCGCATACCGATGATAGGTTTATTCAAATCTATGGGTGCCAGAGATAAAAGTATCATGCAGATTTTCAGTTGGCAAGGAGTATTTATACTATTGGGGGGACTGATAATTGGCAATGTAGTTGCCTTATCTTTAGCTTATCTTCAGCAAGAATTTCAGCTGATAAAGCTTTCTGCAGAAACATACTATATGGATGCAGTACCTTTTCACTTACCACTTTCTTATTTCCTCGCAATTAATATTTCTACCATAGCGGTAGCTTATTTTTTTACATGGATACCAGCGCTGATAGTCTCTGGCGTGAGTCCGACTAGAAGCATTCAATTTAAATAAATCGCTATTATCAATTTAATTCTTACTATTGAATGAATACTAAATAAATGTGTTTTTCTCCAGAAGCAAGTTTTAGTGCGGCTGCAGTGGTAACTACCATTGGCTTCTTTAGCCGATCTAAAGCAGAAAGTACAGAATTAAAAAATCTCGCTCTTATTCCGATATGCTTTGGTTTACAGCAGTTTTCAGAAGGCTGGGTGTGGTTGGCTAACCAATACGAACAGTTTGCTTATATAAAGAATTTGAGCTCTTATTCCTTCTTGTTTTTTGCCTGGATACTGTGGCCGAGTTTTGTGCCTTATGCATTTATGGGAATAGAGCGAAATCCTTTTCGCAAAAGAATATTGCGAATATTTTTCTATTTAGGACTGATAGTCAGCATTTTACTTGCATATGTTATCTTCTTCAAATCGGTTGAATCTTCTATATTGGATTGCAGCATAGTTTATAATTTCCACATTAATGAATCCATACACAAGAGTTTTGGAATAGTCTATTTAGCCGTGACAGTGCTGCCTACCTTGATTTCTACAAGCTCAAAAGCCTGGATACTTGGAGTGTTAAATCTCGTGGCGTATTTCGTCACCAAAATATATATTAGTGATAGGATACTATCAATTTGGTGCTTTTTTGCAGCAATATCTAGTATGGTAATTTTATGGATAATAATAGATTACAAAAAAGGGCAGCGAGATTAGACATTAGTGAGCTAACACTTTGTAAAAACAGATGCTGTTGTCTACGTCTACATATGGTCCGTAATTGTCGGTTCTTTGATACGCTTGATTTGTATAGAGAGTAATTGCACTAAGCTGACGTCTTCCTGTTTCCAATCTTGCCTCTGTATAGGACAATTCAACTGCCCAGTCTTCTAAACTAGCCAGTACTTGTTTGGCGACCCCTTGAGCCCTGTACTCAGTAGTAGTATACATGCGCTTTATCTCAACACATTGTTGATTGATTTTTTTAAATGCTCCGCATGCGATTGCTCTATCTTCATCGTATGCTAAAACAACATGATTTAGATGATCGATTTTATTGAATTGCGCATAGAAATCGTGCTCTTTACCATCCATGATTGCGAGCTCTGCATCGAGCAGACTAACAAGCCTTACAAAATCTGGATGTTCTGAATTTGTACGAAGTATTCTTGGCATATAGTCAACAAATTTCAAAAAGAACGGCTATCTACCAAAAGACGTGCTGCTGCATTGGCGGAAATTTCTGGTAGGCTGAGCAGTAAAAACATATTCAAACATAAATTCCTCTAAGAGCATTTTAAATTGCTTTTGCTTCTCTTCAGAAACTTCGCCTAAAAACTTATAGAACCAATAATCAATTTTTCCATTTTCCGCAAAATATATCTTATTGTAGCAACGTGTGGTTGAATCCCATGAGAAGTCATTTTCTTCAAGATGTTTTTCAAAATCTTTGAGCATTTTAACATAAGCTTTGGCAAATGCCTCTTCTCTGCCTTTATATGCTGTTTCGTAAGTTGTATCACTAAGTACTGCTTTAACATAAATAGAATCTAGCTCTGCTTGAGTTATTCCAGCTGAGTCTTGTTCAGATTCTGGCATACAAACTTGAGCAAATGAGAAAGTAAAAGAAATTAAAGCAAAGAGTGTAAGTGTAAGTTTTTTCATAAGGTTATTAACGTTAATTAGTTGAACGATTAGGTGTGTTCATGAGGAAAAACGCAATTACTATACCAAACTTACAATTACTTATCTTCTTTTTTCTTATCTGGTTTTTCTGGATATGGACAATTGGTGCAACCATTGCCACAGCAATACCCTCGCTTGAGCAGATATTCCTTAGTAAAGACCAAAAGCCCATCTTTATTGAAGTAATAATCTGGATTACTCATTTTGAAAGCGAATTTCCGCAGTTCTTACAAAATTTGGAACTACTATCATTTTCAGTGTGACCACATGAAGCACAAGCAATAAGCTTTCTTGATTGACTGTATTCAACAGAAACTATTCCTGTAGGAACAGCAATTACTGCATAGCCTAAAATCATGAGCAAGGCGGAAAGAAATTGTCCAAGAGGAGTTACTGGAGTAATATCTCCGTAACCTACAGTTGTCAAGGTAACTATTGCCCAGTAGATACTCCTAGGGATGCTTGTGAAGTTCGCTTCCGGCGGCTCAATACTATACATGACTGTACCCATCACTATAACTATGATTAAGACAGTAACAAAAAATACTGTAATCTTAGCGCTGCTCCTTTTAATTGACAGACTCAGCGATTTAGCCTCAGTCATAAAACTAGTCAGCCTATATACTCTGAACACTCTGAATAATCTGAAAACTCTAATGATTAGTACAGTTTGAGAGACACCAAAAATAAAAGCCAAATAAGTAGGCAATGTGGCAAGTAGATCAATAATACCCCAAAAACTCAATATGTAATTTTTAGGCTTTTCGCTGACCATAATTCTGGTTACATATTCTATGGTAAACAATACAGTGAATGCATATTCAATCAGCAGTAATTCCCGACCAAATTTCTCATTTATTTCACTAACACTCTCCCCCATTACAGCTAGGACACTCAGGAGAATTGCCCATAACAAGAGAATATCAAACCTTCTACCTTCTTTGGTATCAGCTTTAAAAATGATATCTCTCCATTTTTCCTTTTTAGATGTGTATTTTAAATCTTTTACCGAAGGATAAATAGACATGATGCAAAGCTAAAGGAAATCTAAGTGATTTAGTTAAGATTAAATTTCATGCCAATATTTAAGCCTAAACCAATGGCTTTATTAGAAATATAATCTTCGGCATAATTTGAGCCGAATTGGTCTTGATAGTTCAGTCGAAACCCATTGTGATCTAAAGTGCTCATCCTAGCATTTAAACCAATATCTATAGCTAAATAATCTTTAATGCCTATAAGCATTCCAATATCGGCTCTCAATAAATAATTTCCACTTAAAAATGAATTATTATAAGTAGTTAAGGTGAGTTCAGATATTTTGTTTAAATCTTCATCTACTAAATCTTCGGTGCGTTCTTCAGTACCTTCTCTACTCAGTTCTTTTTTCAAATAAAGAAGCAGTCCCGCACTCCCATAAAATGCAATTTTATTGGTGTACATGAATTGATAATTTGGCATCAGTGCTAATTGATAAGAGCTATAGGTTGGATAAACAAACTTTTTAAAATAGGTTTCTTCTCTTCCAGTATTGACGTCATCTATTACCACTTTAAATCTGGCGGAGTAATCGTTTTTTATGATGCCAATTTGTATCTCCCAATTTTGATCTAACTTTTTAAACGCGAATAATCCAGCACTGAAATCCATATGTGCTTGCATAACGACAGCGTGTTGCTCAGATGAGTAGAAATCCATTTTTGGACCCATTTGAAATTTTATTCCATCTATTAGCTGGGCTTGGGACAAAACAGAGTAAAAGACGCTGAGTATGATAAAAAATATCTTCATTAAAACAGTTCTAATTGCATTTCCTTCAGTTTGAAGCTCTTGCGATGTGCAGCAATATAGCCATATTCCTTTATGGCCTCCCTGTGCATTTTAGTAGCGTATCCTTTGTGTTTAGCAAAGCCGTAGTTCGGATACTTCTCTGCGAGCTCTTGCATATATGCGTCTCTATGTGTTTTTGCAAGTATAGAAGCGGCGGCAATAGAAGCAAATTTACTATCGCCTTTCACTATGCATTCATGTTTAATGTCTTTATATATTTTAAATCGATTGCCATCAATAAGCAAGAAATTTGGCACTGTTTTCAATTTAGCAATCGCTCGGTGCATGGCTTGATAGGAAGCATTTAATATATTTATTTCATCAATTTCTTGTTCACTACAGGAGGCAACTGCCCAGGCCAGAGCATTTTTTTCGATTTCTTCTCTCAATGCATTTCTCTTCTTCACAGACAATAGCTTAGAATCATTGAGACCATCTATATGCTTTGAAGGATCGAGGATTACAGCAGCAGCATAGACTGGACCAGCCAAGCATCCTCTACCGGCTTCATCACATCCAGCCTCAACAAGCTTATTATCAAAATAGGGTTTAAGCAAGAAACAAAAATAGCTAAGTTTGCAGGCATGCTGAAAT
>CBDUMX010000162.1:0-5322 GCA_965368435.1 uncultured bacterium | reverse complement strand
CATTTGAATACACCACTCCTCCAGAAAAGAAGATGGTACTTGAAGGTCCAGATATAGATGAGGATTTGGTTGTGATGGAAAATACCGTTCAAGAAAAGAAACCACCACCCCCTCCTCCTCCACCAACACTTGAAGTAGTTGAGGATGAAGTTGAGCTCGAAGAACAACCTGAGTTTGAAGAAACTGAAACCGATCAGGACGAGGCTATGGAAACCTACGAAGAAGAGGAAGAAGAGCCAGAAGAAACCAATGAAATCTTTGAAATGTTTGCAGTACAGGAACCTGCAACCTTCCCAGGTGGAGAAGATGAACTCAGAAGATTTCTAAAAGAAAATATTTCATACCCAGATGCCGCTTTACAAGCTGAAGTTCAAGGTACAGTGGTTATTCGCTTTGTGGTTGACAAATATGGTAATGTTTCCAATCTCGAAGTACTAACTCCACCTAAAGGATTTGGCCTTGAGACCGAAGCAAAAAGAGTATTAAAATTGACTAGTGGAAAGTGGAAGCCAGCAAAACAACGGGACCAACCTGTTAGCGTAAGGTATCAAATACCAGTAAACTTCCAGATGTACTAATATCAAACGAAATTATTAAAAACCCTATTGGAATACTCCATTAGGGTTTTTTTATATCCTATCGGGTAATTTCTTATCCGTCTTAATCCCTAACTCTTTGAGTTTTTCTGTCCGCTTTATAAGATTTCCTTTTCCTTCTGACAATTGATTCATTGCCTTCATATAATCATCGCGGGCACCATCCATTTTCTTACCAACGGATTGTAAGGTGTCCACAAAATTCACAAACTTATCGTATAACGCTCCACCCTGTCTGGCTATTTCAAGGGCGTTCTTATTCTGTAAATCTTGTCGCCATATAAAAGCCACTGTCTTCAAAGTTGCTAAAAGCGTATTATTGGATACAAGCACTATGTTTCGTTGTAATGCATATTCAAACAACGCAGGATCTTCAGTCATTGCCAGCCCAAGGGCCCCTTCAATGGGCATATACATTATCACATAATCAGGAGAGTTGATACCATGCAATTGGTCGTACTTCACCTTACTAAGTCGCATTATATGATCTTTTACATTTTTTACGTGTTCAAGAGCAAAAGGTTTTGCTTCAATATCATGTTCAGCATTATAATACTTTTCATAGGCGACAAGACTCACTTTTGAGTCGACCACAAGGTTTTTATCGTCTGGTAGATAGATAATATAATCCGGGCGCTGATGCTGTTTGTCTTCAGCAATCAAATCAACTTGTTTGCGATAATGTGTTTCTTTTTCTAAACCAGCAGCTTGCAGTATGCGTTCAAGTTGCTGCTCTCCCCAGTCGCCTTGCATTTTTTTATCGCCTTTTAAAGCCGAGGTTAGATTTCGCGCTTCTTCACCAATATTTATGTTAAGCTGCTTTAATTGTAAGATTTGCTCCTTTAAGGATGCATTCTCCTTGATGCTTTCTTTATGGGTGTTTTCAACGCGTTGCTCAAACTTTTCAATCTTTTCTTTGAAAGGAGTTAGCAAAGCACGCAGCTGCTCTTCTTGTCGCTCCTGAACCACTTTAGAACTTTGATTGACTACTTTGTTAGCAATGTTCTCAAACTCCTTTGTGAGCTTTATATTTAGCGCCTCTAATTCTTCAGCCTTTGCAGCTAGTTGAATTTGTGAATGTTCAAGCTGGATTTCTGTCTTTGTAAGGCCTTGCATGACATGATCTTTTTCTGCGCGCAGACTGTTAAGTTCTTCCTCTAACTTTTCGGCTCTTTTCCTTATTTCCGCTTTATCCTTGTCTATATTCTTATAAACCAAAAGATAAAAAATCATTGCTGTTACTATAACACCAACAGCCACAGCTACTATATATGCCAATGCCCCATCCATTTCTCAATTCTCAATTCTCAATTCTCAATTCTTAAAGTGCTAAATTACAACTAATAAAAAAACCCTTTAACATAATTCTCTAAAATCATGTTAAAGGGTTCGTATTTCAGTTTTTGGCTTCTATTTATTCAATTATTAATCTTTTCAGATAAACTGCATCTTCTGATTTAAGTGCCAATATGTACCATCCGCTTGGAAGACCATTCAGTTCTACATTTATAGCGCTTTGTGCTTTATAAGTATTAGCCTGTACTAGCGTTCCTAAGCTGTTGTATATCATAATTTCAACATTGTCTGAATGCAACTGCTCCTGATCTACACTTACCGTGATATGATTGCTGGCTGGTATTGGTGAAATCTGTATTCCTGTGAATGGATCTAATGCTAAGCGTAGTGTGGCAGAATAACTACTCTCTAAGTTATAGTCAACTTGCTTGATTCTATAATACACAAATTTACCAGCGTTGAGCATTGCATCTTTATCGAAATATGAATAACTAACGATAGAACTTGAGTTACCGCTTCCAGGCACTTGAGCAATAGCAGTGAAATTCTTGCCATCTAAACTGCGTTCAATCACGAAGAAATCATTATTGATTTCTGAAGCCGTTTGCCAGCTAAGCGAAGCATCCAAACCTTGCCAAATGGCTTCAAAGCTTAACCACTCTACAGGAACTGGAGTTGGATCAAATAGGGTTTGAGTTAGTCCTCCTCCAGAGAAACTACTTAAACCATCAAATTCTATATAGTTCTTAGCATTACCATAATCAGTAAAAGCTACTCCATCTGTTGAACCTACTCCGGTTGAATAATTAGGTGCAGCTGCAAGCAAAGCATTTAAATCTATGGCATATGAAATTGAGTCAATTATAACATCGGCATCTGTGAAGCTCACTCCACCTCCCTGAGATGCTTTAAACCAAGTTCTTACCGAAGCTAAATCTGTATTGGTGGCTACTAATGAATCAGCAACAGCTGTCATATTAGACAGAAGACTCGGTTCATAGTAGAATTTAATATCCATATCTCCATTTGGCTGATTATTGGTAACTACATTCCAGTCGTAATTCATAACCAATCTGAAAGAATCCAATCCAGATACCATTCTTGAGTAAAGTGAAGGTTTATATCTAAGCTCAACATAATCAATTACAGTATCTATATGTAAGCTATTACCTCCCGACAAGCTATTTCTAACTGCAAAAAGCAAATTATCTGTATCATTCTGGTTGTAATAATAATACCAACCATTGGCATCGGCCGCCGTGTGTCTATCCGCAATTAATACATAATTACCATCTGCATCGGTAGAAGTTAAACCTGTTGTATCTGTCTCGAACCAAGGATATCTAACAACTTGAGGGTAATCCAGTAAAAATGAATCAACTATACAAGGACTTGAAGCGGTATTGCCTACTGTAATTAGCGAATCACCTCCAACAGCAACGGAAATACTTCTAGTCGTTTCTCCAGTGCTCCAGTAGTATGGACCATCAGGCCAGCTTGCCGTTAGCACTTGTGGACTAGCAGCAACAACATGTGTACTATCGTATTCAACATCTTTTAAAAGTGTAAAGTAATCAGCGATATCGCCATCGTTTTCTAGATAGTATAAGTCTAATCTATTTTCTGTGATTTCAACATAGCATGAACCATAAGTTAGATAGTTAACTTTCATTACTGGATGATTTACAGAACCACCTCCAACTTTGGAAGAAGAACCTGCCGTTATATATACAGCTCCGTCACCAGCAGCTGATCCTGTTGTCACCTTTTGATAAGGACAATCATTAGTTAAACTTCCAAATCCTGGCATTCTTCCAAACCCGCCATCTATGTCATGAGAGCTTGAACTATAGGTTCCTGATGATCCGAAATGACCTTTCACTAGTTTCGACCTTTCATAGCTATGGCTGTGTCCAGACATCATTAAATCAACACCATATCTTTCAAGTAATGGCAAGAAATTTTCACGTACTTTTATATGCTCAGTTTCAGTATCTGAATTATGCGAGCCTTTGGTATATGGACCTTGGTGAACGATAACAAAAATCCAATCCAAAGTGTTCTGTTGTAAGTCTGACTCTAACCAAGACCACATAGTTGATGTTGCAGAGTCTAAATCTTCTTCTTCTGCGTTTATAGAAATAATATGAACGTTTCCATAATCCAATGAAAAATAAGACTCAGTTCCTGATGCTGTACCTCCAGCTTCACCAGCTGTAGGAAAGTTATGTATTAAATAATAAGGCGTTGTGCTAGGAGTGCTAATTGAGTGTGCTGCATCATATCTCACTTCGTGATTACCTACGCAGGAATACAAAGGCGTATTGCGCAAAACTTCATCCAAAGGGTCAAAAACAGCTGCTTGAAATTCAGAATCGTAACCACTATTATAAGCATTGTCTCCCAACATCAGTATCATATCCATACTATCTTTCCAATCTGAATACTGAAAGAATTTTGAATGCACTGAATCTTGAGCTGCGCCAGGTTGCCCTTGGTCGCCTAAAACCCAAAAACGAGACGGTTGTGAGCGATCTCCAGCTGACACATTTGTTGTAAAATAGTATGTTCCATCATAACCTGAAATGGTATCTGAACCATCAGTACTGATATAATAATAGTATCTAGTATTTGGACTTAAACCGCCAACAAACACTTCATGGCCAGTACTTGCTCCGGCCTCTGTTGCTGTTGTAGAATAGGTACCCAAAGTAGTTCCATAATGTACGGTCCCTTCACAAGGCACATCAGTAGTCCAACGCAGTATCATGCTAGTATCAGTTGCCAATTGCAAATAAGGTCCTCTAGTTATACTAGGCACAGGTGCATCTATACCTGCGAGTTCTAAATTGAAACTTATATCAGAACTTGTAACATCGGATTGGTGTATTTCCACCGCAACCACATTGCTTCCTTGATATAATGTCGACGCTAAGACAGCTGCATTATTCCACGTTGCTTCGTCACCACCTCCAATTGCAGAGTTTGCTGTAGTTGTATTACCAATTGTGCCTGATGGCATATTGTCGCGGACTAATTCTTCCCCATTTATATATATAAGAATCCCATCATCTCTTACATAATCTATGCTTAAATAATCAAATGCTGAAGTATCATCTATAGTAAAAACTTTTCTAAAGTATGTGGTCACATACTTATTACTAGCATTTCCTCCATAACCAACGGTAGTTGCCTCATCACCATCGCCATAACCCAGCTCTGAAGCTCCCAGGCCCCACGAAGTATTTGCGTAATTTGTATCCGTTTTCCAGCTTCCAGAAGGAGTTGTACCCTGATCCCAATAATACCAATCATCACCATCTGATATCCACGTTGTTGGCGCAGCATTTGTTGTTGCTATTAATTCCATATCAAATGACAAATCAGAACTTGTAACATTCACTTGATGAATTTCAACGGCAATTACATT
>CBDUMX010000161.1:0-5385 GCA_965368435.1 uncultured bacterium | reverse complement strand
AGTAATGGCAACAGATGCCCAATAGGGCAGACCGAAAGGTTCAAAGACTGCCATATGCAATACTCCGGCGACTAGAAATAGTCTGAAAGAGGCTCCAATAATTCTGGATAAAAGAAAGTAAGCTGCTCCTGTTTTATAGCTGACTACTCCATATCGCTCATTAAGGTAGGTGTATATGGATGTGAGTTTTAATTTGTAATATAAGGGCAAAAGGACTAAGGCAATGATGATATATCCTATCATATAGCCGAAAACCGTTTGCATATAACCAAAGTTTGCGGCTTCAACCTGACCGGGAACCGATAAAAAGGTTACGCCGGATAAGGAAGCGCCAATCATTCCAAAGGCTACCAAAAACCAGGGTGATTTTCTATTACCAGTATAAAAGGACGAGGCGTCTGACTTCTTAGAACTCAACCATGAGATGAGAATGAGAATAGCAAAATATGCTAGGAGTATACTAAGGGTTGCGATAGGAGTCATTATTCCGACACTTGGAGTTGTTGGTCAATTTTAATGACTATGGAATCCATATTGTTCCATGCTTTGAGTTGTGCTTCAGTTATGTTATATCGTTTACAAATGTTGTAAACTGTATCGCCTTTGACAACCTTGTGAAATACAGGTCCATTTACCACTATGTCTTCTTCTATTTCTTGTAATTCCTCTTCACTGTGGGTGGTTTCAACTACTTCTTTCTTTTCTACAGTTGTTGTTTCTTGTCGGATACTGTTGTGTTTTTCAGCAGCTTCTTTACTCAGATAAATTCTATCTCCAATTTTCAATGCCGAGGGATTTAAATCTTTATTCCAAAGTAAAAGGTCTTCTTCAAAGACTCTATACTTTTCGGCAATTCGATAGATGTTGTCTCCTTTGGCAACCGTGTGGTATTCAGGAGTTTCTATAGTTTGAAATTTGATAGGCTCTGCTTTTGTTATTACCATCTTATTACTATCCAGGGTACTATGCGGATTTACAAAGTTTTCCTCAGGTTCTTGCCAATCCGGTTTCGGGTCTTCAAGCTCTATTTGCTCTTCTTTATCAATCTTTTTGCGCATTTGCAAGGTCTCACCAACTTTAGGTTCAGTACCGTATTCCATGCGATTCTTTTTGTAAAGATGCTTGAGTTTAATGCCGTATTTCTGCGAAATATCGTGCATGCTTTCGCCTTCAATTACCATATGCTCATCTTCAGAACCTCTTCTGCGCTTAGGTTTGAGATAGACTAAATCTCCAGGCTTTATTTCGGCATCTTTTGGCAAGTCATTCCACTTTCTGATATGTCTATCGCGCAAATCATTTTCCCTTGCAATGGATGATACTGTTTGTCCATCAATGGCAGTGAGAACAGGAACATTATTTATAGTTTGAATAGCTAATGGGTCTGCTGGGTTTGATGGCATGGAAGCATCGTCGTATTTCTGAAGCTCATAGCGCTCTATGAGATTAATTAGTATTGTGTGATAATTTGGATTTGTAGCATATCCAGCTTTTCTAAGTCCTTTACACCAACCAACATAATCGGTTCTTTCTAATTCAAATAGTGGATGGTATCTCCAGTTGGTTCTCAAAAAGTCAGAATGATCTCTATAGGATTCTAAAACGCTACCATAAGCTCTAAAGCACTCATTAGGTGCATCGTCGTCTGCATAAATCACATCCCCGTCCCAGTTTCCTTTGCATTTAATACCGAAATGATTGTTTGCATATTTTGCCAATCTAGAATTTCCACTACTGGATTCTAAGATCCCTTGAGCGAGGGTAATACTCGCAGGAACGCCACTTCTGTGCATTTCAATAATAGCCATGTCCTTATATCTGTCGATATATTCTTGCGGAGTTTGCTTTTGTGCAAACAACGAAAAGCTAATAAATGTCGTTATTAATACTATAGTCGATCTCATGATTTGAATCCAAACGCTCAAAAGTAGGTGGGAGTAAGAGCTTGATAAATCTTAATTATACACTTATCTACAATTGATGTCATGATTTGTCTTAATTTACGTTTAATTTGAAGCAGCAAATGCATTACATGAAAGGATTACGAGTACTACTAACGTTTTTCATAGGAATATTAGTCTATATAGTTCAGGCACAGCCGTCTGTAGAGCCAGCAACTTGGTCACAGAAATTTAGTGTTCAAAAGGCAGAGGTTGGAGATGTCATAGAGATTATCTTCACTGCACCGCTCAAAAAAGACCATCATATTTATTCCAATGATTTTGAAATTCCCGACGGATGCGGACCACTTAAAACACGCATAAATTATAAGGCGAAGGGGTTTGAAGTAAAAGGATTGCCTAAACCTATAAATCCTCGACGCTATGTTGATGAGATTTGGGATATGGTATGTGAATCAGGAGAAGTAAGCGATTTTGAAGGGACTGCAGAATTCCGACAAAAACTTAAGGTTACAGCGATTAATCCAACAATATCGGGCACAATTTTTTATCAGATATGCAATGATGAAGGATGTCTTTCATATGAGCATGATTTCAAATTAAGTGGACTGAAAGTGAGTGAAAACTCTGTAGAACCAATAGTTCCTATAGATGATCCTGAAGATAGCGTCGAACTTATTGACACACCTGAGGTTGTGGATACCGTGGTCGACTCTACTGATGAAAGTTCAAATGAAGAAACTATTGAGGCACCTGTTGATGAGAATGACGTAAAAGGCAAATCACTGTGGGCACTATTTTTATTGGGTTTAGGAGGCGGTTTATTGGCATTATTCACGCCATGCGTATTCCCAATGATACCAATGACAGTTGCATTCTTTACAAAAGAAAAGGATAAAAGAAAAGGTCAGAGAATGGCTGTGTTTTACGGACTGTCAATTGTCGGTATCTATATCATTTTAGGAATGATTTTGGCCATGGTATTTGGTGCAACATTCGCTTATACTTTAAGCACACACTGGCTGCCCAATGTCTTATTCTTTTTGATATTTATCTTTTTTGCACTTTCCTTTTTGGGAATGTTTGAAATTACACTTCCCAGTGGTTTTGTAAATAAAATGGACGCTCAAGGTGATAGAGGAGGATATGTAGGTGTGTTTTTCATTGCATTTACATTGGTACTTGTTTCCTTTTCATGCACGGCGCCCATAGTCGGTTCTGTTTCCATACTTGCAGCTTCTGGTGAAATAATGAAACCTTTAGCTGCTATGCTGGGCTTCTCTTTAATGTTTGCTATTCCATTTACGCTTTTTGCATTCTTCCCTCAGTGGTTAAACAGAATGCCTCAGTCAGGTGGTTGGTTGAACTCAGTAAAAGTATTCTTGGGATTTGCAGAACTTGCTTTAGCATTTAAATTCTTATCTCAAGCGGATTTAGTGTATCACTGGGGAATATTAGATAGAGATGTTTTTATAAGCATTTGGATAGTCTTGGCTATAACATTAGGAGCATACTTCTTAGGTAAAATAAAATTTCCTCACGATAGTGATATGGACCGAGTTCCAGTTCCGAGATTTTTATTGGCTGTTGCCATGTTTGCTTTTGGTGTGTATATGGTTCCAGGATTATGGGGAGCACCTCTAAAGCCGCTTTCCGGAATATTGCCACCGCTTACAACCCAAGATTATAAGGTCTTAAATGGCGGACTTGCTCAAACACATAATGAAAACGATGGCACTATTCGTTATTCTGATATATTAGAGATACCACACGGCTTAACAGGTTATTTTGTGTACGAAGACGCATTAAAAGCTTCAGCTGAAACAGGCAAACCTGTCTTTGTTGATTTTACAGGACATTCTTGTGCTAACTGCAGAAAAATGGAAGAATATGTTTGGGTGAAGCCAGAAGTATTGAAAAGGTTGCAGAATGATTTTATCATAGCCAGTTTATATGTAGATGAACGCAAGACTTTGCCTAAAGCTGAACAGTATACCAATAAAGAGGGTGATAAGGTTTCAACTATTGGTGAGCGCAATGCAGATTTGCAGATAAACACCTTTAATTCTAATGGACAACCCTATTATTACATAGTAGATGAAAAAGGAAGGATACTGAATATTGGGGGCGGTTATGATCCAGATGAAACAAAATTCATTGACTTTTTAGACAAAGGAAAAGCTAAGTTTGCAGATAGATGAGCATTCGTAAGCACTTTGAAGAAGCCCAAAGCGTTTTAGCTTCTTTCATAGCAGATGATCAACAAATCAATGCTATTGAACAGGCAGGGCAACTTATGGTTAATTCTCTGAAGAATGATGGCAAAATATTGTCATGTGGCAACGGTGGAAGTCTCTGTGATGCCATGCATTTTGCAGAAGAACTAACGGGGAGGTACCGAGACAATAGGCCGGCAATAGGAGCTATTGCAATTGCCGATGCATCCCATATGGCATGTGTTGGTAACGACTATGGCTATGAGTATGTGTTTTCCCGTTATGTTGAAGGTGTAGGGAGAAAAGGAGATGTATTATTAGCAATAAGTACTTCTGGTAATAGTGCAAATGTTATAAGGGCAATTGAAGCTTCTAAAGCAAAGGGTATGAAAGTGGTTGGACTCACTGGTAAAGGAGGAGGGAAGATGGCTGGAATATGTGATGTTGAAATACGCGCCCCGCATTCTGACTATGCAGATAGAGCACAGGAAATTCATATCAAAGTAATTCATTCATTGATAGACTACATCGAATCAAATCTCTAATCTGAATTTCGGTGGATTAGCTTTAGAAAAATTGTAATATTTTAGCCCCGACCTATGATTCCCAGAATAGCGATTGTTGAAGATAATCAGATGTATGCCGCGGCTTTGGAGCACAGCCTAAAAGAGGAAGGGTATCAAACTGAAGTTTTTCTTAGCAGTAAGGCTTTTCTAGAGCGCATCGATGAAGATTTTCATATTGTTAGTTTAGATCATAGTCTTCCAGACATATCGGGTATGGAAGTTCTAAAAAAGATTCACGAATTAAAACCGGACTTAGCCATCATCTATTTATCTGGGCAAGAAGATGTGAATATAGTAGTAGATGCTTACGAAAATGGTGCTAGAAACTACATAGTAAAGAACGATAATGCTATACTTAAATTGAAGAATAGCATAAAAGAGATTTCACATTCCCTTCAACTGGAAAAGGAAGTAGAATTATTAAATGAAGAAATTGTAGACAGAGAAAAGTATAAATTCATTATTGGGGAGAGTGTTGGAATAATGAAGGTTTTAAAGCTTATACAACGGGTTGAGAAAACGGATAACTTAGTAATGATTACTGGTGATAGTGGGACTGGTAAGGAGCTAGTTGCTAAGGCCATTCACTATAATTCTCTGAGAAAGCGTCAACCTTTTGTTGCTGTGAATATGGCGGCTATTCCTGATAATTTGTTGGAAGATGAGTTGTTTGGACACGAAAAAGGAGCATTTACAGGGGCT
>CBDUMX010000160.1:0-5438 GCA_965368435.1 uncultured bacterium | reverse complement strand
ATAACTTTATCAGAATCAAATCCTTTTTGAACGTCCTTTAGTAATTTATTTAAAGCTAGATTTGCCTTTGCTTCTCTCATATTTTTATTAATTTGGGGCGAAAATAAATGTTTAATTTTGAATAGATTTAATGCTTGCAGAAATAATAACTATAGGTGATGAAATTCTTATTGGTCAGACCGTAGATTCTAATTCCGCATGGCTCGGTAAACAACTGAATTTAAGAGGTATAGATGTTGAACGCATTAGTTCAATAAGGGATACTAAAGATGCAATTTTTACAGCATTAAAAGAAGCCGAAAGCAGAGCGGATATTATACTTATGACAGGTGGCTTAGGTCCAACCAATGATGATATCACAAAAGCTAGCCTAGCTGAATACTTTGATGTTGATTATAAATTAAGTGAAGCGGCGCTTACAAACATTCAAGAAATTTTCAAAAGAGTAAATCGACCATTGACTAAAATCAATGAAGATCAAGCACTAGTTCCTGCAAATTGTGAAGTATTACTAAACAGTAAAGGGACTGCCCCCGGCATGCTTTTCAATGAAAACGGAATTATGTATGTGAGTATGCCAGGTGTGCCATACGAAATGAAGGCCATAATGCGCAAAGGGGTGCTTCCCAAATTGGATAAGCTCAAGGTCGCTTTAAACATTGTACATCAAACCATCACAGTAGTAAATGTGCCTGAATCTATTATTAGTGAACAAATATCTTCTATTGAAAATAGCCTACCTGAGCATATTAAAATTGCCTTTCTACCCCATTTAAACATTGTGCGAGTAAGATTAAGCGGCAAATCTGCAACGCTTACTACAGTAGAATTAGAAAAAGAATTAACAGAGTACTTTAATCAGATCAAGTCAATTATAGGCAATTGCTGGTATGAAGGAGAAGCACCAATAGCTGCAATTGTTGGTCGGGAGTTACTCGAAAACAAATTCACTTTGGGGTGCATAGAAAGCTGTACCGGAGGATTTATTTCACATAGCTTAACCGTCATTCCTGGCAGCTCAGCGTATTTTCAAGGAAGCTTGATCACTTATTCCAACGAATATAAGACCTCCCTGCTCGGTGTTGATAGAGAATTATTTACTACAGTAGGAAGTGTAAGTGAAGAAGTTGCTCGCCAAATGGCGTCTAAAGGGCAGCAAAAATTAGGTGTAGATTTCTGTATTTCTGCAACCGGAATTGCTGGTCCTAGCGGTGCTACTGCCGACAAAGAAGTAGGTTTGGTCTATATAGGCTTAGCTCTTGCAGATAAAACCGTAATTGTAAAAAAGAACAACTTCAAAGGAAGCAGAAGTCAAATTATAGAACGAACAGCAACAACGGCATTAGAGATGTTGCGTCAGGAGTTAAAGCGCATTAGCCAAAATGCGCAAAAACTTGAACAGCAGTTATAGAACCGTCTTTAGGATTGTATTCCGCTGAAATAGCTGCAATTGAATATTTATCGCTGAGCATATTCTTTTTGTGAAAAGCAGACTGAAGCCATGCATTAAACATATAATTTACTGCCTCTTCATAGGTATATGCTGTTGACATACTGGCTTTACCAGACTCATTATAGTTTAATGAGGGTTTTAAAACAAAGGTTCGCGCCAAGTTCTCTCCAACAGCAAATCGTGTTGTTTTAACATATTTCCGTACCCTATTGTAAACCGTTTTACTCTCAAGATTATCTTGTTCATGCGTCAGTTTACCCGTTTTTACCAAATAATCAGCGTGATCTTTGGCTGCTTTGTGAAGCATTTGATTAAATATATAAGGGTTTTTCTTATCTGCTTTACGAAGTGCATTTACTTTATCAAATAGTGCTTTTTCAAAAACTAGAGAACTAAAGTTCTCACTGTTAATGGTGTCTTTTAAACTCACCGCAAATAGCGAATGCCCGATGATATTGATGAAAATTACTGTTAAGATAAATCGCATAGTAGTTGTAGCACAAAAATAATACCTATTTCAATTCATAGAGAAGAATGTCGTCTCTTTCTAGTTGAATCCGAAGTAACTCCTTCATTTTGAGGTATTGCTGGTCTCTGTCGTCCTGCTTTATATTTTCCTGCCATCGAATTAAAACAGTGGGTATAGTGTCCAATTTATTCGCTTTAATATACACCATATTGTCAACAGCTATTTCATTAATGTCAAACTGGCTTTGAACCAATTCCGCTAATTTATCTATAGCAATATTGTTCAATTTAATGCGTCGCAATTCGTGTTTAAGAAATTCTATTTCATCTTCTTTATTCTGTAGTTTCTGATCGTTTTTCTCATAGAGATCAGCTAGTATATCAACTTTAAATTTCTCTCCTATACCTACCAATTCATCATCGAGCAAACCTTTATCACTTTGATATACAAGCAATGTATAATCGTTTAATTTATAGTTGCTTAATTTAGATTGAATTGTTTTGACATCAGTATCTGAAAGGTGTTTACCATTTAAAACTACCTTGATTATTTTGCTTGTGTCGGATACCTCACGTTCAAAGCTGCTTACATAAATTGTAGAGTTTGTTTTGAATTCAGATTCTATGAAGGCCTCTACCCTGTCCCCTTCAGCGCTATCTCTCAATAAATTATAGTAAATGATTACACTTGGTACTGAAAGAATTAATACAAAAGCCAATATGCCATTTTTCACTCTCCTCCGTTTGCGATCATCAACAAAGCTGTATTTAGGGTATTTCAGATAAAGAACAATTAATATAGCTGCGAGTGAAATCATTACGCAATTCATAAAGAATAGGTAAAAAGCTCCTAAGAAATAGTCCATTTGAAGGGTAGCTAAGCCATATCCGGCTGTGCACAATGGTGGCATTAATGCAGTCGCTATGGCTACACCTGGTACTACATTGGTATTTAAACAACGTGAAGCTGCCAGTATACCAGCAACTCCGCCAAAAAACGCCACAAATAGATCTAAGACTATTGGCTTAGTCCTTGAGAATAATTCATGAAGGTTATCTGCAGTTGGTGTTATTCTAAAGAAAATAGCAGCAGTTAGTATGCTTACAACTGTTGCTATCGCTAAGTTTATTAGCGATTTGCGCATTAATACCCTGTCGAATGTACCTATGGCTAGTCCAAGTCCGTTGATAGGTCCCATTAAAGGTGATATTAACATAGCACCAATAACTACAGCAGTGCTGTTTAAATTTAAACCTAATGAGCAAATAAGAATGGAGCATATAAGAATCCAGATATTAAACCCTTTAAAGGATACGTCTTTCTTAATATTTTCTGTCGCCTGAACAAAGTTTACCTGATCTACACTGAAAAGGTTTTTAATAAACCCCGACAGTCCGCTAACTGATTGCTTTAAATCATCCTCTAGTTTGTGATCTTCTTCGCTCGTCATTCTGTACAATAATCGATAGAATTTCTCAATTTTATATAACCTGCGCGCTTAATAGCTGATTTTTTAAATATCTCCTTAAAGGTTTGCTCTGTTAGCTCTTTCCAATCCCTATCTTCTAGTTCTTTTAATCTGGGGTTGATTTTGAATTGCTCTTCCTTGTGAGGGACAGCAAACCTATTCCAGGGACAGACATCTTGACAAATATCACACCCAAAAATCCAGCCTTCCATTTTGCCCTTATACGAATTGGGTATTTGGTCTTTTAACTCAATGGTCAGATAAGATATGCATTTATTGCTGTCGACTATTTTGTCGGCAACGATAGCATCTGTTGGACAAGCATCTATGCAAGCAGTGCAGCTTCCACAGTGATCCGTTACTGGTCCATCACTCTCCAGTTCTAAGTCAATAATTAGTTCACATATAAAGGAAAAGGAACCTCTACCTTTACTTAATAAAAGTGAGTGTTTTCCAATCCATCCAAGTCCGGATTTCGCTGCCCAAGCTCTCTCCATAACTGGAGCAGAATCAACAAACACCCTACCTTCTATATCTCCAAACACAACTTTTAATTGCTGTAATAAATGTTTTAACTTATCCTTGATAACAAAATGATAATCAGTATTATACGCGTATTTTGAAACTTTGTATTTATCGGATTTCAACTCCTCATAAGGATAGTAATTATAGAGTAATGAAACTACAGATTTTGAGTTTGGAACAAGCTTGCTTGGATCTAAACGCTTATCAAAATGATTTTCCATCCAATGCATGCTTCCATGGTAATTTGCGTTTAACCATTTTTCCAATCTGGGCTCCTCTTCTTCTAGCTTAGTGGCTTTGGAAATCCCACAGTTGGAAAAGCCAAGTTGCAGGGCAATTTCCTTTACTTTTTGGCTTCTAGTTGATAGGTTTTGCATTAAAACAGAGTTTGGCTATCACCAAATTTAGGAGCCTTTCCCAAATGTTCATATGCCAAAGCCGTTGCTTCTCTACCTCTTGCTGTGCGCTGTAAAAATCCCTCCTTAATTAAGAATGGTTCATAGACTTCTTCTATAGTACCTGATTCTTCACCTACGGCTGTTGCAATTGTATTAATACCCACTGGCCCTCCTTTAAATTTATCGATTATGGTTAGTAGTATCCTATTATCCATTTCGTCGAGGCCTCTTATATCTACATTTAAAGCATCCAAGGCAAGCTTGGCTATCTTTAAATCTATAGTCCCATCCCCTTTTATCTGAGCAAAATCTCGAGTTCTGCGCAATAAGGCATTAGCAATTCTAGGTGTACCTCTACTTCTTCCTGCAATTTCAATGGCTGCCTTATGATCAATGGGCATTTTAAGAATATCGGCAGACCGCTCAACTATCTCAGATAATAGTGAAGTATCGTAATACTCAAGTCTAGAGGTAATACCAAATCTGGCGCGTAAGGGAGCTGTAAGTAGACCAGATCGTGTTGTTGCTCCTATTAGAGTAAATGGATTAATTCCTATTTGAACACTTCTCGCATTTGGACCAGTATCCAATACAATGTCGATTTTATAATCTTCCATTGCAGAATAAAGATATTCTTCTATTACTGGGCTAAGTCGGTGAATTTCATCTATAAAAAGAACGTCTCCTTCTTCCAAATTGGTTAATAAGCCAGCGAGGTCTCCGGGTTTTTCTAAAACTGGGCCACTGCTAATTTTAATACCGGCACCTAGTTCATTGGCTATGATATGAGCTAATGTGGTTTTACCCAATCCTGGAGGTCCGTGCAAAAGGACATGGTCTAAAGCTTCATTTCTTTGATTTGCTGCTTCAACAAAAATCTTCAGATTGTCTAAAATTCTGTCTTGACCGGTAAAATCATCAAAACTAGTAGGCCTTAAGACCTTTTCTAGTTCCTTCTCGCCTTCATTGAAGTGCTCATCAGTTCCGTCTAGTATATCCAAACTCACCTAGCGAAATTAGTGCATCAAGAAAGAGCTAGGCAACGTTTTTTATTCACATTTCATCTATTTAATAATTCTAAACAACTTTAGTTCGTTTTATTTGGCCAATATGAAGAAACTGCTT
>CBDUMX010000159.1:0-5550 GCA_965368435.1 uncultured bacterium | reverse complement strand
GTGAGTGATGTGAGAAACATCAATTCCTCGAGCAGCAATATCTGTGGCAACAAGTACCGCAGTTTTACCTTTTTTAAAATCGTTCAAAGTTCTTTGACGAGCATTTTGAGATTTATTGCCGTGAATAGCTTCAGCATCTATTTTAGCTTTTTTAAGCTTGCCAACAATTTTATCAGCTCCATGCTTTGTTCTTGAAAACACTAAGGTGGTGTAGTAGTATTCTTCTTGCAATAGGTGGATTAGCAAATTGATTTTGTCTTTTTTGAGTACGTGATATACTTGCTGACTCACCCTCTCAGCTGTGGCTTGTTCTGGTTTTATGGTAACGCGCTCATAATCGCCTAGAATGCTTTTAGACAATTCAATAATACTCTTTGGCATAGTAGCGGAGAAGAATAGAGATTGTCTTTTGTGCGGGAGTCGAGCAATAATTTTCTTAATATCATTGATAAAGCCCATGTCGAGCATCTGATCAGCTTCGTCGAGAACAAAATATTCTATAAACTTCAGGCTGATGAAACCTTGGCTCATTAGATCTAGCAATCTTCCGGGAGTAGCAACGAGTATATCAATCCCTCTTTTCAGGGTTTCAACTTGTGAGCCCTGCTTAACGCCACCAAAAATTACGGCACTTTTGATATTAGTAAATTCACCGTAAGCTTTAAAACTATCATCAATCTGTATAGCCAATTCTCTAGTAGGGGTAACTATAAGAGCTTTGATTTGCCTAGGTTTTTTAATGTCGGAATTGCTGATATGTTGAATTATTGGAATTGCAAATGCCGCAGTTTTCCCAGTCCCCGTTTGTGCACAACCCAAAAGGTCTTTATGTCTTAGAAGAATTGGAATTGCTTGTTGTTGAATAGGAGTAGGGTGGGTATAGCCTTGGTTCGTCAAAGCTTTTAGTATCGAATCTTTGATTCGTAGATCTTGAAATGTCATTAATAGTTGCAAAGGTAGGTAATTAGGATTGAGGATGGAGAATTGAGAATTGAGGAGTTCCGCCTGTGCAATTGCTACGGCGGACAAGGAGGATTGAGGATTGAGAATTTCCGCCTACACTTAAGTTTCGGCGGACAGGGAGGATTGAGGATTGACTTATTAGAAGGACGAAGGGACGGTCGGGCGATTGTTCTTGGTAGCTAGTTTGGATTTTGGAGGTTGGTTCTTGGAACTTCATTGCGTTATTGCATCATTGCCTTATTGAGTTATTATTAAAGGGACGGTGGGGCGGTTGTGCTTATCCATTTGCTAATTGTCCGTTCGAGCCTGTCGAGAACTTAGAAATAGATACTCTTTCTTGAACTGTTCTCGACAAGCTCGAACTGACATGTATTCTCGGGAAATGCCACTTTTGGATCTTGGAGCTTGCACATTGGAATTTCATTGCGTTATTGCGTCATTGCGTCATTGCGTTATTGCATTATTGCGTCATTGCATTATTGCGTCATTGCATTATTATCCTACCGTCCCTCCATCCTATCTCATCCACAAATCCGTATATCTTTGCCCTATGAAAAAAATTCTGCCTCTGCTCTTAGTTTTTGCTTTATCCTGCGACAATGCCCATATAGAAAGCGATTGGGAGAAAATTGGACTTAGCGGAAAAGTGCAAAAACTGGTTGAAAGAACCTATAGAGCAAATATGCATGAGGGCCAATTGGTTGAAACAGAAGTACTTTCTATTAATGAATATATCTATAATGAAAAGGGATATGTTGTTCAATGGAATTATTCTGTTCCAGCCTATAAATACAGCGAGTTTTATACTTACGATGAAAATGGCAACCCAAGCACAGTTCTGATTTCAGACCCAACCGACAGTAGCCGAAGCAATTGCTATTTGCGTCTAAATTCTAAAAATCAAATTATTGAAGAAAAGTGGTTAGATGAAGACGGTAATATGGAGTTTAGATACGAAAACACATACAATAAGAAACATCAATTGATAGAAACCAAGGCGTATAACAATGACGATAGTCTGAAGAGCATTCGCAGATTTCACTATAATGCAGAAGGCTTACAGGACTCAGTAAAATCCTATGATTCCAAGAATGAACTTCAACAATATACAGTGAAATCTTTCCAGGGTAAGTGGTTAAAATCTTCTAAAAGTTATATACTGAGTTTAGATGTGCCTGAGCATTTAGCTATTATAAACTCAAGTGAGTTCAAAGAAACCGACGAAAAAGGCAATTGGCTCCGCTCAGTTATGACCACGGAGAACAAAAGAAGTAATGAAACTGTCTATAGAATTATAGCCAGAGACATACTATATTTTCAATCTAAAAGCTAATTTTCAATCACAAATCGCTGAGCAATTATCAGCTCATCGTTTAGTTTAATGTTAGCTATATAAATACCTGAAGGCAAGTCGTTTAGTTCAACTTTTTCCTTGCTATGACTTATCCCTTGGGTGTGCACTTCCTGTCCTAATATATCTAGTATAACTATTTCATAAGATTCATTGAGCAGGCTCTCATCAATATCTATATAGATAAAATTGGATGCTGGGTTTGGATAAATACTCATTAACATACCCTCTTGACTTAGTACTGTTCCCATTCCTAAATGTTCGCAATCTGGCAATGAAATACAGATGTCTTTATAACATTGAGCAGATCCGTGATACTCCTTTAGAATAAGTCTGAAGCAAACTATACTGTCGGCTGGACTTGTGTCAGTAAACAAGGTGCTAATTGTAGTCGTTCCAGGAGGTATTGGGTTTGGACTTATGGTCCCAAATGTGCCGGCTGTTGTAGGCACTATAGAGGCTGTGGCAAATCCACCAAACGGATTATAAACATCCATTTCTAATTGATATATCCATTCGCCTGCGCTGTTTTTATCTCGACAATGAGCGCAGAGTGAAGTCACATCCAAGACGCACTCTCGTGGACAATCTTTATAGTGAATTCTGAATGAATCAAGACAAGTCTTATGTGTAAGACTGTCGTAGAAATAGGCGTGTATCATTACAAAGCCGGGGTTGAGAGGTGGTAAATCAGTATAAGTAAAGCAGAGGCTTTGTGAACCCGTAGTAAGATTGAATACATTAGGGCTAAAGCCTGATGACGACTCAACCAGGGTTAAAGTAGAACTTCCGCTTCCACCCCAAAGCACATTGATGCATCCGTAGTACTGAGGGTTGCCACTTCCATCGTATCCAATACATTCAAAAGGCTCTTGACTAACAATCTCTTTTTCTTCCTGACTACATCCACAATCTGGTAATGTATCACAGATAATAGTATCGCATCGCTGATCTTGATCCCAAATTGCTATATGGAAACATACAGAAGTGTCAGTAGGAGGATTGTCTGTAAAAGTAGCAGTAACTGTATTTAAGCCTGTTGCCAGTACAGAAGGACTGAGTCCAGTTACAGCTCCTTGGCTAGAACTAATGGACAAACTTGCTCCCGCGCCTAGAGGATTATTAATAGTAAAAGTGGTAGTATAAGTCTGATTACCATGATGATCAACAGGTCCACAGTCGATATCAACACTAGTTTCAATTACACAGCTTCCGCAATGAATAAAACTTATTTCAATTGGGTCAGACATATCTGAACAACCATTAATTGTGGTAATTTCAACGGTATACGTTCCACTTTGATAAAGAGGGATATGCAAGGTGTCGTATATAGATCCGCTAATCGGCACACCATTAAAATACCATTGATAGGCAGCATATCCTTTAGGAGCGTGCCAAACTAAACTAGTAACAGTATCACATATTTCATAACAACCCGTTAATAGACCACAAAAATCAGGTAATTCATGAATCGCCACACTGGCTTGTGCTTTGCATCCATTGGAGTCTATCACCACATTGGTGTAGAAGCCTGCATTGGTTACATAAATGGAGTCATTGGTGCTGCCAGTATTCCATTTCATTGAAACTAAATTGGTTGAAGTAGATTTGGCTACTAGCAGGGTGCTATCACCCTCGCAGAGGGATCCGAAGCTGCTTACCGTAACATTCGGATTGTCATGTGTTGTGAGACTAAAGGTATCGGAACTTGAACAACCGTAAGAATTGGTTGCAGTCACTACTATTACATCTGTACCCACAGCGGAGGCAAAGAAGTTTAATGCATTTCCACTGCCGTAGTTTACGCCATTCACATACCAATTGATGGTGTGTCCAGCATTAGGTAGAGGTACCTTAAATTCGATTTGATCATACAAACAGGCTTCATTTGGTCCAATGATAGTAGCATTTGGCAAAGGATTGACCTTCACTACTGTGTCTGGTACGCTGGTATAGCAGCTTCTTGAGTCCCATACTTGAACCCCATAATTTCCAGTATAATAGGTAGTAATAGTTGGTGCTGTTGATGTATTGCTCCACAAATAAGTATATGCTGGATAACCGCCTGAGGCGTTTACGCTTAGATCCACGCTATCACCAAAACAGAATTCATTTGGTCCGCTCAAGCTGATAAATGCAGATAAATTATTAGGCAATACGAGTATGTTTAAAACCGCACTGTCTTTGCATCCGTATTCATTTGTAATAGTTAAACTAGCAGAGTAAGTTCCACCGTTTTCATATACTTTAATTGGAGCTGGATTGAGTGATGAAGTTGCGTCGCCATAATCCCAAACCGGTGAATTATAAATGCCAGTACTTGTATTTATAAATGAAATAGGAGCATCTTCACAGATGGAATCAGCTGCTATGAAACTGGCATTTGCCAAAGAATCTATTGTAATTGTTTTTATCAGGCTACAAACACCATCAATAATTAATTCAACATTATATGTTCCGCTTCCTAGACTAGTGGTATAATCTGTTGCTGTGCTTAGAACACTGCCACCATTGATTTTCCAAGAATAATTTGGACTAGGAGCTAAGGCATAAACCTTAGTAGTGTTTTTGAATGTTACAGTAAATGATGATGAGTAATCAGTACAATTGATGATTGGATAGAAGTCGGGCACATAATTGATGGTATCACTTTGTGTTACACAGACTTCACAATCTGGATCTGTTGAAACGATATTAGGAACCAAACCGCATAGTTTGATTACATAAATTCCCGGTTCTGTATATGTATGGGTTACATTATTACCACTGGCAGCATTGCTGCCGGGATTATAAATATCGCCAAAATTCCAGCTGTGTGAGCTTACATTGCTCGAGATGTATACAAAGCTATCGGTATTGCATCCAAGTCTAAATTTATCGAATCGCAAATTGTATGGCTCGGGGTTACAGGTATCGCAACTCATGGTGTCTATTACTATAAAGTTACTGGTGTCAGAGCAGCCATAAGAATTGTTGCAAACTACAAAGTACGAACCTATGCTAGTAGCAGTATAACTTGAACTGCTAGAAAGAGCGGTAGATGGTGCTTTGTACCAAGTGCAAGAAGTTGTGCCGACAGAAGTCGACATTGTCATACTTGTTGATATAGAACTTATAGGAGTGCAGTATAATGTTGGGTCGCCAGTAGATATATTAACCACAGGCGCTGGGTTAACACTGATATTATTAGTTGCTGTGGCGCTGACGGGGCAGCTGCCGCCGTAATTAACAGTTAA
>CBDUMX010000158.1:0-5581 GCA_965368435.1 uncultured bacterium | reverse complement strand
AAAATTTAGACAAACATGTAAGTCAAGAGGTTACTCTCCGCGGATGGGTTGCCAATAAAAGAGAGAGCAAAACGGTGACCTTTATTATACTACGCGATGGTTTTGGATTTTGTCAATGCATCCTAGGTCAGGACGACATTGGTGATGAGCAATTTGAGCTATCAAAATCACTAGGTTTAGAAAGTTCAATTGAGGTAACCGGACAAGTAGTTCTAGATCCACGACAGATTGGTGGTCACGAACTACATGTCACTAATTTAAAAGTTTATCAAAATGCTGTAGATTATCCTATTGCTAAAAAGGAGCATGGAATTGAATTCTTAATGGACAAAAGGCATTTGTGGCTTAGAAGCAAGCGCCAATGGGCTGTAATGCGCGTAAGAAATAGAATCATCTACGCCATCCACAATTACTTCCAACAAAATGATTTCATTCAAATGGATGCCCCAATATTTACGGGGAATGCCGCTGAAGGAACTACAGATTTATTTGAAACAGACTATTTTGGAAAACCTGCGTACTTATCGCAATCTGGACAATTATACGGCGAAGCTATGGCCATGGCCATGGGTAAAATATACACCTTTGGACCAACATTTAGATCTGAAAAATCTAAGACGAGAAGGCATTTGTCGGAGTTTTGGATGATAGAACCTGAAATCGCCTTTTGCGACATATTCCAAAACATGGATGTTATTGAAGAGTTTTTGCGTTATGTAGTTTTGGATGTAGTGGGACAATGTAAGGAGGAATTGGAGGTTCTTGAGCGAAATACCGAGCTCCTAACTACAGTTGCCAATAAAATGCCGAGACTTACCTATGATCAGGCAGTTAAAATACTTAAAGGAGAAGAAGATGTTGAGGGACAGAACAGCATCACTACCTTAGAGGGAGACTTAAAGGCAGTGGAATTGAGGTTAACAGAAGTTGAAAAGGAAATTGCTGAACGCGAAGCTTCTATTGCAGCAGGTGGAATGAAAAAAGGTCAGATTAACTTTAACCAGAATAAAATCGATCAGCTTAAGAACGAGCTTAAGCAATTAGAAGAAGACAAGCGAAACATTCCACAATGGCTTGATTCTGCGAAGAATTTTAAATATGGTAACGACTTTGGTGGATCAGATGAAACAGTACTAACTCGCCTTTTCAATTTGCCTATAATGGTGTATGACTGGCCACATGAAATAAAAGCTTTTTATATGAAGCGCAATCCTGAAGATCCAAGATTTGCTAGAGGTGTTGATGTATTAGCACCAGAGGGATACGGTGAGATTGTTGGAGGTGGTGAAAGAGAAACAAGTGAAGAATGGCTGAAAGAAAAGATTGAGGAGCACAAACTGCCTATGGATGTTTTTGAGTGGTATTTAGATTTAAGAAGGTTTGGGTCTGTTCCGCATGCTGGCTTTGGACTTGGGCTAGAGCGACTTGTTGCATGGATTTGCAAATTGGACCACGTTAGGGAGACTATTCCTTTCCCTAGATACTATGGAAGATTAGAACCTTAGCTTCTCTCGTAAATTGCGAAATCAAAAGCGTATTCATTTCGCTCGTTTTTAGGAAATGAGCAAAAATCTATTTGCGACCACAGATCCATGTCGACATCAGGAAAATATGCCTCAGCATCTGGGAAAACTGCATCGACATGTGAGATATACATTCTATCAACCTTGTCTAACGACTGTTGATAGATTTGAGCTCCCCCTAAGATGAATATCTCTCCGTTTTGTTCAAGTCTATTGGCCAATTCTAGACCCTCTTCTAATGAATTTACAACAAAACATCCAGGATAGGAGTAATCCTTCTTTCTTGTAATAATAATATTGGTCCTATTTGGAAGTGGCTTTCCTATAGATTCAAATGATTTTCTTCCGTGCAGCACCACATGCTGCGAAGTGGTTTTCATAAACAGTCGCAAATCGTCTTTGATATGCCAAAGTAACTGATTTGATTTTCCAATTGCCAAGTCGTTGGCAATTGCCACTATCAATGAAATTCTGTTTTCTACCACAGTGCAAAGTAAAAAAAAAGTCCCAGTCGGCTGACTGGGACTTTCAATATTTTATTCGGTTTAGGATTAACCTCCAATAATATAGATAAATCTAACATTGAAACCCCAAGCTCCAAAAGATGTAATACCTGCTAGCTCATCCATTGGCTTGTCAATATCAAAATCTGGATTTGCCGGTGTATTTGAGTTGTTGTCAATAGCATCTACATAGTTAGACTCTTTAGCAACTGTAGGAAAGTCATCTGCTGTAGTTCCATTGTTGTCCTCATAAGATGTCAAAGTTCTTGTTGCACTTTTGATGTTTAAAGCCAAAGACTGCAGTTCTAAACCTAGCATCATATTGTCTGCAAGTTCAATAGCATAACCAAATGCAAAAGCAGCACCTAATGAGAAGTTTCCAGTTGACTCACCTTCAGCATTTGCAAAAGTAGTGTTACCATTACTGTTTACTTGTTCCATTGAAGAAGTAAAAGTAGTTTTACCGCCTAATGGAAGTACTAATGAAGTACGAGCATACAATCCATTCTCAGCTTTAAATGTTAAACCTGGCATGAATCTAATTTGATTTGATTTAACTTTAAGAGTTTCTGTGGTTGTTAAAGTGTTTCCACCTCCAATGTCGTCAGTTTGATCTACTTCCATAGTAGTGGTTTCTGTACCTAACCAATAGCAGAAATCTGCATTGAAAGTCAAGTTGTCTCCAATAGGAATACCAATTCCTAAATTAACAGGAATTCCACCCCCTAAAGAGTAATAAATGTTTTCTACTTCAGGTTCACTATTAGAGCCCGTAGTTAAAGTTGCATCCGGTCCTGTCATCTTAAACGCACCAGAATGGAAGCCTGTCCCTAGGGTAACTTCAATCTGTGCCATTGTAGTAAATCCTGCAAATAGCAGGCATACAAGCATCAGTAAATTTTTAGTGTTTTTCATAATTGTACAATTATTTTAATATTAATACCAACAAAGTAAAACAATGTACAAGCCTAAAAGATTGGCAATTATCAACACAATAGGCTGATAAGTACACTTTTACAGATTTATTCTAATTCTGAATATCAATTTTTAAATTGCAAGAAGCTTATTTTGTCTCATGCAAGAAGTGAATATTCATACTAGAAAAAGCGCCAGATATTTTACCCTGGGTAAGCCCAATAGCACAAAACTTCTATATGTGCTTCACGGTTATGGTCAATTAGCTAATGAATTTCTATCTAAATTTGATTCACTTGAAAATGACTATTTCATTGTTGCTCCAGAGGGGCTTCATCGTTTTTATCGCAAAGGATTTTATGGAAGGGTTGGAGCAAGCTGGATGACCAAAGAAGATAGACTAGCTGACATAAAGGACTACATACATTTTTTAAATGAAGTGCACGACAATATCATTACAGCTCAACATTATGAAAAAATAACAGTATTGGGTTTTAGTCAAGGCGTTGCTACTGCCTTTAGATGGATAGAAGCAGCTAGTTTCAATATCCATCACTGTATTATATGCAGTGGGATGATTCCTCCAGACATCAAAATAAATCTAAACAATAAGGATTTTACTAACATTAAGTGGACATACATCAGTGGAGATGATGACGAATTCAGGGACGATGAAGAGGTAGAATCCTTCATTAAGGCTTTTAAACAGAGCAAGTTAGACTTAAAGTCCTATGAATTTGAAGGTGGACATAAAATTGATATTTCAAGCATCAAAGTAGCATTAGAATCACAATAATGTCTTAAAAATTACCTCAATCCAAGGCCCTGTTACCTAATTGTTACTAGAATATTATACGTTTGCAAAAAATTTCAAGAATGCATTCTAAAAAAGTGTTATTGCTTATCGCCCTAGTTTTTGTTTTTGTTCCAAACACATTTGCCTATTTAGATCCAGGATCTGGAAGCTATATCGTTCAAATGATTATTGCTGGAATTTTAGGTGGATTTTACGCCATCAAACTTTATTGGGCTCGTATAGTTAACTTCATCAAGGGAAATTCTGCACAAGTAGATCCTGATGAAGAACTCAATCATGAATAAATTAAGCTCCTCTTTCAGAGATCCTTCTGGTTTTATGTTTTTTCACCAAGGTGATTTGTATCGCCAAGTGAACCCCTTAGCTAAAGCAGATTATGATTTGATGCTGTCTTCTGGGCTTTATGATTACCTAGCCAAGAAGGAGCTGTTGATACCGCATGAAACAGTAGATAATATTCATGAAGGTGCGTATGTCACTTTAAAACCTAAAAAACTAAACTTCATCTCTTACCCCTATGAATGGTGTTTTGAACAATTAAAGGATGCCGCATTGCTAACTCTGAGGATACAAAAAATTGCTTTAAAGCACGGAATGTCTTTAAAAGATGCAAGTGCATACAATATACAATTCCTCAAAGGCAAAGCTATATTCATTGATACCCTATCATTTGAAGCCTATGAAGAGGGAAAAGCATGGGATGCCTATAGACAATTTTGCCAACATTTTTTGGCTCCATTAGCTCTTGCATCGTACAAAGACTTCCGACTGACCAAACTTTTATCTGATTTCATTGATGGCATTCCTTTAGATCTTGCAGCTACGCTTCTTCCAAAGCGCACAAAGTTTAAGTTTTCAATAGCTAGCCATATCCATTGGCACGCAAAAACTCAAGAAAAGCACGCTTCGGCTGCACAAGACAAAAAGACAAAAGCTAAGATCAGTAAAAATGGATTATTGGGAATTATTTCAAATTTGAGTTCTACTATATCCAAACTGAAGTGGAAGGAAAACGAAACGGAATGGGGAGATTACTATAATAATACTAACTATTCAGATTCATCCTTCGAAGAAAAAAAGCAAATTATTAAGTCCTTTCTAGAAAAGGCAAAGCCTACATCTTTGTGGGATTTAGGTGCAAACGATGGAACTTTTAGTTCTATAGGAGCTAAGATGGGAATTGAGACTATCGCTTTTGACATAGACCCAATTGCTGTAAATAAAAATTACATTCAAATTCGAAAAAACGGAGAGCAGAATATGCTCCCAATTTTAATGGACTTAACTAATCCAAGTGCCGGTATTGGATGGGCTCATTCAGAACGCGACAATTTAGTTGAAAGGTCTAATGCAGATTGTATTATGGCGCTAGCTTTAGTACATCACTTAGCTATTAGCAATAATCTTCCTCTAGAGCTTATTGCTAAATACTTCGCTTCTTTGGGTAAATACTTGATTATTGAATTTGTACCTAAAAGCGATTCTAAAGTTAAAACCCTTTTGGCCACAAGGGAAGATATATTCCCTGAATACAACTATGAAGGCTTTGAAAAAGCGTTCTCCAACTACTTTAATTTAGTTCAGAAGCAAGCTATTGAGGGCAGTGATAGAACAGTTTACCTTTACAACATAAAGGAATGAAAAGAATACCTTGGCATACTATCTTAATCGTTTTTTATTCCGTGCTATTCTTGTTCGCTGAGAATATTGAATACGTTAAATTATCCGACACTTTCAATCCTTTATTGCATATAGCAGCTGGAGCTATTTTAGTTTTCGGATTGAGTTTTTTAGTATTCAGGTCTTCTATTAAAGCAGGAATT
>CBDUMX010000157.1:0-5586 GCA_965368435.1 uncultured bacterium | reverse complement strand
AATGCTAAAGCAAGGAATAGGTAGTGGTTTATTCTTTTATTCAAAGGGTGCATCTGTGTAGTAGCGCATCAATGAGTACATACAAAGATACTATATTTTAGATTAACGTCATTGAATACAACATCACGGGCATTTTACTTGGCCAATTATGTTGTATTTAATGAACACTCCGTCAAAATTCCCTCTTTTAGTCGACATTATTAAAAAAATGTAAAAAAAAATTATCGTTCTAATTGTTTGATTTTCTGAATTTTACACCAAAATACTCCTAATCAATCAAAATTTCTTTATGTCATATTTCTATTTATTGGAATATTTTGTCTAATTTTGGAACTTCATAACGTTCTTTAATAATAATAAGGTTAGATTAAATCCTAAAATCACTACTACTTGTACTAAACTACTTTCAAATTTTGATAAACTAGTTTCTATTTAAACTATCCAGTATAATATTGTAAGTGACACTTAGGTAAAAGGTCCTGTCTTCGCAGGACCTTTTTTTATGTCTGAAATCCAATCTTCTATTCCTTCTACCGCCGTCTTCTTATAATGTATCATACTCTTCGAAATTCTGCTTGCCAATTGGACATTTGGATCAATGACATAAACAGGGTCGTTCGCATAATGTACCAAACCAGCCGCTGGATATACTTCTAAAGATGTTCCCACAAGCAAACAGATGTCAGCGTCCAACACCAACTCCAAAGCCCGCTGCATAGCTGGCACTTCTTCGCCAAACCAAACAATATCTGGGCGCAATTGATGACCCTTATCACAATGTATTCCCATTTCTATATCGAGATATCCTATTCTCTTGCGAAATGAATTACATTCCATGCATTTTGCATAAGTCAATTCGCCGTGTAAATGCAATACGTTTTCACTGCCCGCTCTCTCGTGCAGATCGTCAACATTCTGAGTAACAATATTAATATCATACTCATTCTGCAATTCTGCGAGTTTTTTGTGCGCGTGATTTGGCTCTGCTTTAGCCACCGCTTGTCGCCGAGCATTGTAGAATTCCAAAACTTTTTGTGGGTTTGTATACCAAGCATTAATGCTTGCAACTTCATTGATATCGTGTCCTTCCCATAACCCTCCAGAGTCCCTAAATGTTGAGATTCCACTTTCAGCACTTATGCCAGCGCCACTTAGTACAACTATTTTCTCCATTGCTGAAGCAAAATAACTTTTTTTGCCCTCCTATTAAAACGCAGCTCAAACATATAGTAAAACTTAGCTGGCCAATTATAGTTGGACAATTGGGAATGATACTCACAGGTTTCTTCGACAACCTGATGGTCGCTAAACTCGGTTATACTGAGCTAGCCGCTGCTGGCATCTGTAATAATATCTTCTTCCTTATTGCAGTTTTCCCCATGGGGGTCACCATAGCCTTTTCCACTATAATCAGTATACTGGAAGGTAAAGGCAGGATTAATTCAGGTAAACTACTGTTTAGAGATGCAGGTATTATCACATTCTACCTTTCCATATTCACCACAGCTATTTTACTGTTGGCTATATACTTTTTTCCCTCTTTTGGTCAAACAGCGGAAGTGAATGTGCTTTCTATCCCCTATCTTAAACTCCTCACTATTTCCTTGACTCCAATGCTGTTTTTCTTCTTCGTAAAAAACATATGCGATGGTTACCACTACACCAGTGCAGGGATGATAATCACTTTACTCACTTTAGTTCTCAATGTATTTCTAAACTGGATATTAATTTATGGCAACATGGGCAGTCCTGCCTTTGGTTTAAACGGAGCAGGCTATGCTACTATAATTTCTAGATTCATAAGCTTCATAGGTGTCAGTTACTTATTGTTCAATAAGCCCAATATCCCTATAAATTTTTCCGCCATTCGATCGGCACTAAAAACTCAATTGCACTATAGGTTTTATGGTCAAATCTTAAGGTTAGGTATACCCTCGGGATTACAATACTTCTTCGAAATTGCTGCATTTGCACTTGCTGCAATAATGGCTGGCTGGATGGGCGCTAAAGAATTGGCAGCACACCAATTGGCAATTACAATTGCAGCACTGACCTATATGTTCGCCTCTGGTTTATCAACAGGCACCAGCATTTCTATATCCAAAGCCTATGGTAAAAAGCAATTTTCCGAAATTCGACTTTTTGCTAAAACATCACTATATCTAAGTTCAATATTGATGATTTGCTTTGCTCTGCTATTTCTAGTTTTCAATGAAGGACTTGCTAAAATGTTTTCAGATAATACGGATGTAGTTCTTCTTGGCTCCCAATTATTGATAATCGCTGCAGTCTTCCAGCTGGGGGATGGAATTCAGGCCGTATGTGTAGGACTTCTAAGAGGGATCGAAGATGTCAAAGTCCCTTCGTTTATTACGTTATTTGCATACTGGGGTATTGCTATTCCTTCTGCATATTTCCTTGGATTTGAACAGAATTTTGGAGTGCGTGGAATTTGGTTTGGATTGTCATTAGGATTAAGTGCATCCGCAGTATTACTTTGCATTCGCTTCTACAAATTATTGAAGCTCAAACAGTCATGAGATTTGTATATATACTATTGCTACTTATTTCTGTGCACAGCTCTGCACAAATAAGTCTCGGCGTCTTTGTTGAACCCAGCGCTCAACTTACATCTATTTCAAAATACAGCAGTTCCGAATATGATTCCTTAAAGGCCCTCTTACACAGAGATATGGGCATTTCCCTTGGCTTAGAAATTGGCATTGCAAAAGACAAATACAATTCCTTCCATATTAAACCTGGGTACTACCAATATGGCTTCTTATTAGTTCGAGAAAACTTGCAATTATTCGATATTGTTCATCCAGGATTAGACACTATTTACGATCAAAGTCAAGCTGCTAATAAAATGGCCTATATGCATCACCGTTTTAAGTACGCCGGATTGCAAATGGAGTATCACAGAGATATAAGTCCACGAACTAAAAATCTAGGAGTTAAGTTTCATATTGGTGGCGGGCTTAGCTATTATTATCTTCTAAAACACGATATCAGAATTAGAACCGAAGGCTTTGCTTTCGACGAGAAGTTTAAACATACAGTTGATACTGACTTGTTTTTCACTGCAAACAAACACTTATTAAGTGTACATGCACTATTCGAAACTATCTACGAACCCAAACCTACAGTTGAGGTTTTTGCTCAGTTCTTAATAAAAGCTCCATTGATGACTCTGACAAAAAAAGACCCAGCCGTTTACAGTTTCATGCCAGCATTAAATCTTGGAATTCGCAAAACGCTTTAATAGACAACGTGAATTTCACCCGCTACATTGGTAGCGACTTGAGATGCTCCTTCGGGTTTCAAATAGGTAATGAGATAGAAGTAAATACCAGTCTGAACCTTAACATCCATAAAGTATCCATTCCACTCTGCATCAGGACTGTCAGATTCGTACAATATCTCGCCCCATCTGTTGAAAATCAACATCCGAGTCATTTCAACTTGCCCTATTGGTTTAAAGGTCTCATTCAAACCATCACTATTAGGAGAAAAGGCGCTTGGGATGTAAATCTCACAGGCATATGGTAGTACAATTAAATCTACTGTATCGCTGTCTTCCCCGCATTTATTAGATACGGTTACCCAATAAACACCCGTTTCATCAATTACCCTTTTAGGGTCGGGATAACCGTCGTTCCAAACATAATTGCCTTCATCAACTGTAACATCCACCGTTCTTACAACACCACCACATAAAGTACTATCAGACCCCAAACTAATATCTGGAGCTTCAATAACTCTAATGTTTATGCTATCTTTATCTATGCACCATCCATTGTTTTTCTCAACCCAATATAAGCCGCTTGTGCTTACATCAATTGAATCCGAAACCGCATTAGTATTCCACAGAAAAGCACTACTATCTGCCTGAACACCTATCCTCAAAGTAGTTCCCAAACATATACTAGTATCTGCACCAAGATCCATTTCCGGATTAGGCATAACAATAGTCTGTTTACTAAATGTATCAATGCAGTTGTTAATCTGGTAAATGTATCGAACTGTATTCACTCCTAGTTGTGTAGGGTTAAAGCTAGAATCAAAGGCCGAAACTTGATCGCCTTCGAACTGACCTCCACTTAAATTTGGTCGCAATATGGCCCTTGGTTCAAATTGGCAATAATAGGCTTTCAGACCATTGAAGAAGTTGTTAGGCTGGGGGACGACCTCAACTGAATCATCAAAGCGGTCATAACAGCCAGCTGTATCTACAATTTCAAATACCACTTCATACTTCCCTGCACTGCCATAAACATGGCTGACAGAATCTCCAATAGCGGAATTGCCGTCACCAAAAGTCCATACACTAGAACCCTGAATACCGGTTTGATTCTGAAATTGAAAATTATTTGAGTTCAAGCACATGGATGTGTCGCTAAACCAAATTTTGGTTGAGTCCAATGGTCTTGGTTTTACTTCAACATACATGAAATTTGAATCTGTGCAATACACTCGATTGTTTTTAGATGTTGTCACTACAAGCGAAACCCTATAAACACCTGGTTGATTATATCGTTTCTTACGTGCATGTGCCTGAATTGAAACGGGCGAACCATCCCCAAAAAACCAATTGTATTCCGCAGCATCTATAACCGTCCCTAAATAAGGATTGGTAACTTGACTTTCAAAGGCAAACCGATTCTGTTTGCCATTTGCATTATAGAAACATTGAACTGCAGTATTATTGGCTGAATCTGGATCCAAAATGAAATTAACTATTGGTAAAGGTGCAACCGTATCTTTAAATGTTTTAGTGTGTACACAACCAATGGTAGAAGCTGTCAGCTTAACAGTAAATATCCCATAGTTAGAATAACTGTGTACAGGATCTGCGGCCGTGCTAGTACCTCCATCTCCAAATGTCCATGAATACGAGACAGCTCCACTCCCACTTTGCGTCACCGCTTCATAGAATCTAAATGTATCGACATTCTCACACTGATGAGGTTCATCTACAGTAAAGTCTGAATACAACCATTCCGTTTTTATTGAGTCAGAAGGAGCATTAGATGTTCTATAGCTAAACACATTTCCCGCTCCATTGTATTCAAAAATTTTAAAGTGGTATACCGTATTAGATTCTAAACCATAAACAATCACAGAATTTCCGCTGCCGTTGTACACAACAAATTCATCGGCAGAAATCTTAGATGCGTTTTTTCCGAAAGTATCTCGAGGAATATAATAGGTATCATCTGTTGGATTGGCAGTCACAGGAGTGGCTTTGCGAGCAACTACTATCCTTCCGTTTCCATCACCAGCATCCCATGAAACATTAGTTCTATTGCAGAAAGTGTTTGAAAACACTATGTTGGAACTGGCAACAGAGGGCACCTGCGCATACAGCTGTGCCGCAATCAATAGTAACACCATGGATTTAACCAATTTCAACATTAGCACAAACTTACAAAATATACGGCTTTAAAAAGATGGATTACTGTCAAAAAAATAGCAATAAAATAAATCGGTGTATTGAGAAAAAGTTTATATTTGCATTGTTAACCACAAAAACTACTACGTTAACCCAGTTTTTTATTTTTTACTGTCTAGAAAGCTTGCTAT
>CBDUMX010000156.1:0-5641 GCA_965368435.1 uncultured bacterium | reverse complement strand
TGAAATCAATTAGAAATTTAATACTAGTTGTACTACTACTTTCTAGCATACAACTTTTAGCTCAAGATCCTTATCGCAAGCACAGCCTTGGATTATATCAGGTTGTCACCGATTATAATGTAGAACTGCTCAATAATAAAATTTTTGCTTTTGATAGTGCTTTGTCACAATCTACTCGTCTGGGATATCAGCGCAGAATGAGTGCAAGTTGGATGTTGAACACTGGCCTGAGTAATGGGTTTATTAATAATCAAAATTTGAATGATCGCTTTGTTACTAAAGCTTTCGTGGTAGGACTCGACGCTGCTATTCAATTCAAATTAAATAATGGAAGACTATTATCTGAAACTGCACCTATTGGCCCATACATATCTTTTGGTTACAGAATAGATTATGTCAATGCGCTTAAACAATACGACATTAGCCCTCTGTTAATGCACAATCAGTACGCCTTTGGTCTCAACATCAGATTAAACGACAGAACACATATTCAAGTTCAAGCCGCTTTAGATCAAAAATTAGCTGATGATTTCAATACTCATATGCGCTACAGATTTGGGATTACCCAAAGCTTAGGACCGCTGACAAACAATATTAAGAGCAATAAGAATTTAGACTCTGATAATGATGGCATTATAGATAGACTTGATGATTGTCCAGCTCTGTTTGGATTGGAAGAACTGAATGGATGTCCAGATACCATTCAATATGCACACAGCAGCACTAAAGTTGATAGCCTTTATAGATCAATAAATGAAATGACAGCGTCTATTGATAGCCTGCTGGCTGAGAATGAAAGAATTAATCTAGTATTGGATAGACAGCTAATAAGAATTGCACAAATTGAAGATAGCCTCAGAAATTGTGGGAGCATTCGAGATGTTGCAAGCTCAACTACAACGCCAAGTAATCCAAGCACTGGAATAGATGAAACTGAAGAGAATATTGATACCAGTGGTCTTGGTCCGTTGAAGGGAAGTAATTATTATGTTATACTCGTCTCTGTGAAAGATCTAGAGGTAGCAAATAGTTATATAGCTAGGGCAAAAGCAGATTTTGGCAATGCTTACTTACTTGAAGAAAATGATTTCTATAGGGTAGGAGTTTATGCAGGTAAGAACTATGAAACTGCTAAAAAGATGCTAGAGACTGTGAGATCAAAAGGCTATAGACCTATATGGTTATCGTACCAATAGTCTAATTATCATCCAATCTTAAGTAATATTTATCGATTCTGGTTTTGTAATCACAATGAATTGCTCATTTTCGCGATTTACAAATAACACATGAAAAAATATTTAATTTTAATCTTAATGGTAACTAGCCTATTTGGTACAGCCTCGGCACAATTTGAGCTGGTTGAAAAAGTGGAAGCTTCGGATGACAGAGTTGTTATCCCTTATGAAAAATACAAGCTCCTTTCAAACAACTTAACATTAATAATTCACGAAGATCATTCTGATCCTGTTGTTCACGTTCAAGTTGCTTACCATGTAGGTTCAGCAAGAGAAAGCGTAAGAAACAGCGGTTTCGCACATTTCTTCGAGCATATGATGTTTCAAGGATCTAAAAATGTTGCAGACGAAGAACATTTCAAGATTATTAGTGAAGCAGGTGGAACGAATAATGCTTATACTTCTTTTGACAAAACAGTATACATAAATACAGCACCTAGCAACTTGACCGAAACTTTATTGTGGTTAGAGTCTGACAGAATGGGTACACACCTTGATGGTTTTACTCAGAAAAAGTTTGAGAACCAAAGAGATGCTGTAAAAAACGAAAAGAGACAACGCTACGATAACCAACCTTATGGTATGGTGTCAGAGATATTATTTAAGTCATTATATGCCAATCATCCTTATGAGTGGACTCCAATTGGATTTGTTGATGACCTAGACGCAGCTAGTTTTGAAGATTTACGCAATTTCTTTTTGAGATGGTATGGACCTAATAATGCTACTTTAGTAATATCAGGAGACGTAGACCCAGAACAGGTTAAGCAATGGGTGGCAAAATACTTTGGAAACATCCAAGAATGTCCTCCAGTTAGGGATATGTATCCGCAAAAGCCTCAATTGACGCTTGATTACTATGTAACAACAACAGATAACATTGGATTGCCTTTAACTTCATTTGCTTTTCCAACGGTTCCAGAATTTCACCCTGATGAAGCAGCCTTAGATATATTGGCTGAGATTTTAGGTGGAGGTAATAACTCTATCCTTTATAAAAACTTTGTAAAATCAGAGAAAGCGATTCAAGCAAGTGCTGGTCATTCGGCCTTAGAACTCAGCGGATTTATGTCTCTGCAGGTAATTACACGTCCAACTCAATACGGTGGATTAGACTTTAAAGCAACAGAAGACTTAATCAGACAATCTATTGCTGATTTTGAAACCCGTGGTGTAACTGATGAGGATTTACAAGTTCTTAAAAGCTCTATTATCAACTATGCTTATAACAGAATGAACAGTGTTCAATCAAAAGCAGAAGCGCTCAGTCATTTTCATATGATGAAAGGCAATGGATATACTCTTCAGGACGAGATTGATAGATACTCTGCTGTTACTAAAGAGGATGTGGTTAGAGTTTACAATAAGTACATCAAGAATAAGAAAGCAGTTATCATTCGAGTAGAGCGCGATGAATCTACCTCAAGTAATGACGATGAAGAAGTTTCTAAAAGTGTTAACCCACATGCTAATGAACCTAAAAAGGTTGAAAAGCAATATGAAGGCTTAACATATAATCCTCCAAAAGATGATTTCGATCGAAGCATCAGGCCAACTATACCAGTTGGTAAAACAGTAATAATACCTGAATTCTATACGGCTAAATTTGATAATGGATTAAAACTAATTGGTAGTGAATCCAATGAATCTCCTATGGTATACATCTACTTTGATATTGAAGGAGGACACCTTTTAGAAGCCAATAAGAAAATATCAACAGGTACAGCTATGTTAACCGCATCTATGATGGGCGAGGGAACCACAGCTTTAACAACTGAGCAATTCTCAAGAGAGCTCGACAAAATTGGAAGTTCAATTAGATTTAGTTCAGGTACTTCTTCAACCACAGTATTTGTTAGCTCACTAAAAGAGAATATCGATAAGACGCTGGAACTTCTAAATGCTGCACTGTTTCAACCTAGATTTGATCCTGCAGATTTCAAAAGAATAAAGAAACAAACTATAGATGGATTGAGAAGTCAAAAATCAAACCCTTCTATCATGGCGGCCAAAGCCTTCAATCAAGTGATGTACGAAGGAAGCATACTTGAAGAGTATTACTATGGTGATTTTAAATCATTGAATAAGATAGATTTAAACGACGTAAAAGCGTTCTACAGCAAGTATTACTCACCCAATGTAACCAATGTGGTAATCTCAGGAAGTATTTCAGAATCTGAAGCTCTTGAAAAGTTATCGTTCTTAAAAAATTGGAAAAATACCAATGTTGTAATTCCTGCCCTTCCTGAATTCAAAAAGCCAGAAAAAACAACGATTTACTTGGTAGATAAGCCTTATGCAGCTCAATCCACCGTAATGGTAGGTCAGCACTCCAGAACGTACGATTATAATGGAGACTTCTTTAAATCAACCGTTATGAATTATACCTTAGGTGGTGCATTTAGCAGTAGAATCAATTTAAATCTCCGTGAAGACAAAGGATACACTTATGGTGCTCGATCGTACTTCACTGCCAATAAAAGATATGGAGCGTATAGATTCTCAGCTGAAATTAAGAAAGAGGCTACAGACAGCGCGATTATGGAGCTAATGAAAGAAATCAATGGTTTCATAAGTACAGGCATTACTGAAGAAGAACTTGATTTTACCAAAAAATCAATGGTACTAAGTGAAGCTTTAAAATACGAAACTCCATTTCAGAAGCTGGGTTTCTTAAACGAGATTTTAGAATATGGTCTGCCAAAGGATTTTACCACAGAACAGGCTAACATCATTAAAGGTTTAAGTGTTGCGGAAATTAATGAGATTGCTAAATCTAGCCTTGAACCAGATCATATGGTTATAGTAGTGGTTGGACATGCTTACAAAATTAGATCAGGACTAGAAAAGCTTGGCTATGGTAAGATTGTAGAAATTTCCTTATAGGTAAATCTACACTAAAAATAATGGGAAGTCCCGAGTTGTGCTCGGGACTTTTTTTATGAAACTTGTTTCACTTTAACTGCGCGCAAAAGATCTGCCTGCAAAGCTTTGCCTTTATCTTTTGCATACCATTTGTGAATGAATATCTTGGATTCAGTATTTGGCACATTTTGCTCACGCATTTCAAGAAAAAGCTTTTGAAGTTCTAACGGGCGAGGACCCCATTGAAATAGAATATTGTGCTGTGCATCCATGGCAATTAATTTGGGAATAGAACGCTTGTTATTGCTCAAAAAAGCGTCCATTATATCAAGGTTGTCATCTCGCAGTATGAATTTCAATTCTACATCTGGCAATTGATTAGCAATTTTGTTTATCATAGGCAAATTTTGAGCAGAATCTCCGCACCAGCCTTCCGTGATCGCAAGCCAGTGCATTTTCCCCAATTCCTTTAATTCTGAAACCAAAGCTTCATCCGGTTTAAATGTCTTTTCCCATCTGTTCATTCTTACCTCATTTAGTTCAGTAAAAGCAATCATTTCTTCAGACTGATTTAAGCCAGTAGTTTTTCCTTCTTTGAGGAGATTAGCAATGTGAGACCTGTAATCTTCATAGCTATACAGCTCTCTTTTGTTTAGATTAAAATTAAATTTCATAGCTAAATAGACCGCAAGTTTCAATAATCCTTAGCTTATAAACTATCAATATGACTTATATCAGTATAAATAAGAAAATACATGATGCTTAAGATGTAATGCTTTATATTTTTGTGCGCTCAAACAATTATGAAATTCGCAACTAAAGCATTACACGCTGGTATAGAGCCAGACCCAAGTACAGGTGCCATCATGACACCGATATTTCAGACCAGCACTTATGTGCAAAAATCTATAGGGGAGCATCAAGGGTTTGAATACTCTAGAACAGGAAATCCGACTAGAGCTGCTCTTGAAGCAAACATTGCAGCCATTGAAAATGGGGCATTTGGCGCCTGTTTTGGAAGTGGTTTAGCAGCTATTGATTGCGTTATCAAAATGCTAAATCCCGGTGATGAGGTAATCTCAACTAATGATTTATACGGCGGATCGTACAGAATATTTAAAACCATTTTTGAGAAATACGGTATAGTTTTTCATTTCGTAGATATGCTTGATGTACAAAACATCAAGGACAAAATAAACGATAAAACGCGCTTAATTTGGGTAGAAACTCCAACAAACCCTATGATGAATATCATAGATATTAAAGCAGTTTCTAATCTAATTTCTTCTCAAGATATTTTACTTGCCGTTGATAATACCTTCGCTACACCATACTTGCAAAGACCTTTGGATTTAGGGGCAGATATAGTTATGCATTCTGTAACTAAATACTTAGGTGGTCACTCAGATGTTGTAATGGGCGCTTTGGTTGTTAAAGATAAGAAGCTAGCAGATGAGATGTATAGAATACAAAATTCAAGTGGGGCTGTTACTGCTCCAATGGATTCCTTTCTAGTGTTAAGAGGTATTAAAACCTTACAT
>CBDUMX010000155.1:0-5641 GCA_965368435.1 uncultured bacterium | reverse complement strand
CCCGCAACTCTCTATTGAACTCTTCTGGAGTTTCAAAAAAATGCTCTACACAAACAGAAAAGAATTCATCTGTATTGGTAAAACCATAATCTCTCAAGTAATGATGCGTTCCTCCATGGCGTTCGTTTATCCGTTCAAATACTGCAACCGCCTTTTCACCGTGCTTCTCAAAGCTTCTTATCACCTGATTGTCGGCTTTAGTTTGCATTTTAAGTTCAACCATGAGTGCATGTGCAAACTCATGAAGTAGTAGATTGAGATTGTCGTTATAATCTTCGTAACCCTCTTTGCTGTGTCTCCATGATAAATTAATAAACCCTAATCCACTGGTTAATCCCTTTACATCCTGTCCGAAATACTTAGAATAAAAAATATCTGGATAAAGAACAATCTTTTTAAAATGTGGCAATGAGAACCTTCTCATGCCGAAGGTTAATTGTACTTGAGCGCTCAAAACCAAAATGGCCATATTGAGGTCCAACTTCAAATCGTGGTATCCAACTATGGTTTTGCTCAGTATTAGATATAAAACACGCTTTATAAACTTTTGCTTCCCCGCTTTGCTTAGTTTTTGATAGTATTCATTAGAGCGCATCAGCTCTGCGTGAATCATTTTCACTATAGGAGCGTGTTTACGAGTTACTTGAAACAGCCACTCTTCTTCTTTTTGAGGTAGTATCCCTCTTACATAAGGGAACAAATTAATCAGGATAACAAAAAACACAATCAGAACTTGAGCCATATCATTTCAACTGTATTAAACTTACACCATCACCTCCTAGTTGGATGGATTCATAAGCAATAGATTTAACCGCAGTATTTGGTTTGAGGTGTTCCCTAATTTGTTGTTTCAATATACCATAGCCTTTGCCATGAATTAATCTCAATTCGCTAAATCCTAAAATTATAGCAGAATCTATCCATTGGTCTACCAATCGTATTGCTTCTTCTGTACGCTTACCTCGTACATCTAATTCCGGATTAAAGTCCTTTTGCCTTTCCGCAAAACTCGACCTGCTGATGTACTTCTTCACCTTGGATTTCTGACTAGCACCTACTTTTTGCAATCGATTTAGGTTTATCTTAGTAGTCACTGATCCCACTACCAATTCTGCTTTGTTTTTTTGAATGCCAACAATCTCACCCACAGATTCTGTGTCAATTATTTGAACTTTGTCACCAACCTTAAATTCAGCCTTTACCTCTTCCTTAACTGTTGATTGGAGATCTGTGCGTTTATCACTAATTTGCTTTCGCACTTTGGCAGTTTGCTGTTTGTCGGCCTTGCTTTCTTTAATGACTCTTATTGTTCGTTCAATATCTTTATTTGCCTCACTGAGAATAGCTTCCGCTTCTTTCTTAGCTTGCTTCAGTATCTGCTGTTTCTGCTTTTCTAGTTCGCCTTTGAGCTTGAGGTATTCCTCTTCATATATCTTGGCTTTGCTCTTTGTCTCTTCCAAAACCCTTAGCTCTTTGTCTAATTCCTCCTTTTGCTGTTGCACTTCTGCCAAAAGACTGTCCAAGTCATATTGTTTGGTATTGGTATATTTTTTAGCCTTTGCAATTAGTTTCTTATTCAGGCCGATATTCTTTGCTACCTCATAAGCAAAAGAACTTCCTGCTTGTCCTATGTTTAAACTATAAAGTGGCACTAGTTTTTTCACATCAAACAGCATAGCGGCATTCACGGCATTTTCAAGGCTCGTGGCTTTGGTCTTTATATTGCTAAAGTGAGTGGTTATAAGCCCAAAAGCTTGTTTATCATGAATTTCCTCTAAGATGGCCTCAGCCATTGGTCCACCAAACATAGGGTCTGTTCCTGTACCAATTTCATCCATTAAAACCAAGGTTTCCTGATCTGAAAAATTAACTATATGCTTTGCAGCAGTTAAATGTGAACTATAGGTACTTAAGTCTGATTCTATACTTTGATCGTCGCCGATATCAACAAAGATGTTGTCGAATTGCTTAAATGAGCTACTAGGGTCAACGGGAATTAAATATCCTGATTGCAGCATATACTGCAGCAATCCCACAGTTTTAAGTGCAACCGATTTTCCACCTGCATTTGGACCACTGATAACGATAATACGCTGTTCATCATTAAAAGATATATTTAGTGGTACAGGTGCTTTACCCTCTTCATCTAGATGAATTTTAAGCAGAGGATGAACCGCCATCTTAATATCTTGGTTTGCTGCATTGATTTCAGGCAAATTCCAGTTGAATTTAATACTCAATCTAGCTTTAGCTCGCGTAAAATCAAAATAAGCTAATTGATGAAAAGCCATATCTATATCAGATAAGTAGGGAACAATAGATTTGGTTAAATTTCGAAGTATGGCAACAATTTCTTGCTGCTTTTTAATATATAATTCAGAAAGCTCATTGTTAATAGTTACCAAAGCCAAAGGCTCTATATAACTTATTTTACCCGAAGCAGATTGATCTATAAGTAAACCGTCGAGTTTTCTTTTATGCTCAGAAAGAACGGGTAAAACTACCCTGCCGTTCTTAATACTGAGCTCGGTTTCAGCTAGATATCCTTTTTCTTTATTTAGATTGAAAACATCATTCGATTTTCTGATGATGCTCTTTTCCAGTTTTTGAATTTCTGCATAAATCTTCTCCAATTTCTTACTGGCATTGGGCTTTATTTTCCCATCTCTATCCAGAGATTTCTCTAAAACATCTACAATACTGAGATCAATATCAATACCCTCGAATAAGGCCGACAGTTCAGGATAGCTGTCCTTTTTGTCGCTAAAAAAGCTGAGGCATAAGGAAATTGATCGCAGAGCGTCCATAAGCATAACCAACTCTTCTTCAAGGTAATAAAACCCGATGGCAGATGCTGTTTTTTTATCAATGACAAAATCAATAGGCAAGCTTAGTTGTAAAGCTGAATTCTCTAAGATTTGCTTCATCTCATAGGTTTGCATCAGCCTTTGCCGTATTGCATCTCGATCATTTAAAAACTTGACTGCAGGGAGTAAAGCTTTAGCTCTTTCCGTCTCGCATTCCTGAGCTGTAAGATCCAGAATTTGATCAAAGCCAAGTTTCTCTTTGATATTTTTTGGATAAATCACTACTCTTCTTTATTCAAATCTTCTTCCACCTTATCCATAATTTCAGAGAATAAAGCGGGATAAGCGGTGTAGAATCTATAGCTACTGTCAAACTCTGAAGCTTTTATCTTGTGTTTGTTAAAGACAATTGCATAGCTAGTATCTGTAAGCTCTTTCTTTTTTACGCCAAATAGCCCAATATCTTTGTGCACAGCTTCAAGGAGTTGTATGTCCTTTATTACCTCAGCCATTTCATCTTGAGATAGCACATTGTCTGGGATCTTAACTTCATTGTTAGCACAAGCTGAAATTAATAAAAGACCAAAAAGTAAAGATAGAATTTTCATATGTCAACAATTTGCGAAAATATTCAACAAATCAAAAGCGAAATAGGAAAAGTCCAATTAGTTGTGGTATCTAAATACCGCAGTTTAGATGAATTGATGGATGTTTATGACTGTGGACATCGTGACTTTGGAGAAAACAGAGTGCAAGAGCTAGCTGATAAGGCTTCTAACTTACCCTCTGATATTAAGTGGCATCTCATTGGACATCTTCAGACTAATAAAGTTAAATATATCGCCCCATTTGTACATTTAATACATTCGGTTGATAGTTTAAAACTCCTGAGAAAAATTAATCAGGAAGCAATAAAGAATAATAGAGTAATCTCCTTCCTATTCCAATTACATATTGCAGAAGAAGAAAGCAAATTTGGTTTGAGTATATCAGAGCTAAAGGATCTATTAGCATCGGAAGAATACGGCAGCTTGACACATGTACAATGCAAAGGCCTAATGGCAATGGCTACAAATACAGAAGACGAACAGAAGCTTAGGGCTGAGTTCAAACTAATGCATGGGCTATATTCAGAATTGAAAGAAAAGCATTCATTCGACAGTCTGTCATTAGGAATGAGTGGAGATTATCAGATAGCCATTGAAGAAGGATCGAATATGATTCGCATCGGAAGTAAAATTTTTGCATAAAAAAATCCCCTCATTGCTGAGAGGATTTTAAATATTTTAAAGGAAATTCTTAAGCTTCCGCTGGAATAACGTTTACGAAAGAACGCTTATTCGCTTTTTTTCTGAATTCAACAGTACCGTCAACCAATGCAAATAGCGTATGGTCTTTTCCCATACCTACATTGTCACCTGGGTGATGAGTGGTACCTCTTTGTCTAACAATAATATTTCCGGCGATGCAATCCTGACCACCAAATATTTTAACGCCAAGTCGTTTACTATGCGACTCTCTACCGTTTTTACTACTTCCTGCTCCTTTTTTATGTGCCATTGTATTATCCTTTTATATTTTCAATTTGAATTTGAGTTAAATACTGTCTGTGACCGTTTCTAACTTTATAACCTTTTCTTCTTTTCTTTTTGAAAACAATTACCTTATCACCTTTAAGATGTTGTAAAACTTTAGCATTAACTGAAGCTCCTTTAACACTAGGAGTTCCTACCTTAACTTTACCTTCGTTATCAACTAACAGAACTTGACTGAATTCAACATTCTTGCCTTCTTCTGCATCTAATCGGTGCACATACAATTTCTGGTCTTTTTGAACCTTAAACTGCTTACCTGCTATATCAACTATTGCGTACATTGTTTGAATTTGGGCTGCAAAAGTATAATTATTTTGTAATTATTCACCCTTTAAAATGTGATTTGTTTAGAATTTAGGCCGTTGCTATAAAATGAGTTTAGCGTGACAGGCCTTTGCTCTAATTTGCGGCTGTAAAAATAATTAATACTATGAAAAACTATTTAATTCCTAATCAACTCAGAATGCGCACATTAACAGTAGCTGCTCTCCTACTTATTGGTGCAGTGAGCATGCAAGCTCAAGCCCAGCTAACCACAGCATTTAACTTGCGTCCAATTTTTAGCAATAGTACTAATATGGCAGAATTGCTTTTTAAATATGAAGTGGGCAGCAATATGGCTGTCAGATTTAAGATCAACGGATATCAATACAATAATAAAAGCAATCAAAACTTTTATGAAGATGATATGTATGCCAATCTCGACAAATGGCCTAGTGATATGTCGATGGACGGGTATAGCAATACTGGAACTAATTTAGGATTAGCTCCTGGTTTTGAATTTAGAACTTCTATAAACGAAAAAACTCTGTTTTATTATGGTATCGACTTAGGTGTAAACTTGTCTGCCGGTAAATATGAAAACAATTGGCATTCAGCATATAAAGACCAGAATTCAGGTAAATACATTATTCAGCAAGTCAGAAACAACAGCAGTAATTCTAAAACTACGACTTTTAGTCCCGCTCCATTAATTGGTATTCAAAGATCTCTAGGGGCAGGATTCAGTGTATTGTTTGAATCTTCAGTTTCTGCGAGTTTCAGCAGATCTACTGGTGAAAATGATAATACCATTTATATATGGAATGCAGCTAACCAAGAATTTGAGCTTCCAACTAATGTGCAGGATGAATTTAAAGATCAACCACAACCTTGGAATAGCACTTTCAATTGGTCTCCCACGTTTAATCTATTTGTTGCCTATACCTTTGGATCATAGGACATAGGAATTTTCATTGT
>CBDUMX010000154.1:0-5659 GCA_965368435.1 uncultured bacterium | reverse complement strand
GATGCACGTAGAAGTGCAAACAGAATAACAGATGCCCATGAAAAGGCAATTCGCTACCATGAAGATGTAAAAGAGTCATTCGACAAAATCCGTTATCACGTAGATAAGTTGGAAATGTTGGTAGATGACAATTTATGGAAGCTGCCCAAATACCGCGAAATGCTCTTCATTCGCTAGGCTTATTTAGAAACTACTTGAACGGAACCCCCTCATAATGAGGGGGTTTCTTTATTAAAGAAGTTTTATTTGTTTTTAGATATATATTTTTTGATTTTTGACGTTTCTATTGAATACCACATTACCATTTATGCTAAGACATTATAAATCAACCTTTTTGCTTTTCACCGTCATGGTATTGTTATCCTCTTGTGCGGTAACGATGAAAAAAGCAGATGATGCTTTTAAGTATAAGGAGTACGCTTTGGCTGCTTCTTACTACTCAACTATAGCTAATGAGACCAAGGATAAGGTGGAAAAACAAAAAGCTGTTTTTCAAGCAGCGGAATGCTATCGTCTAAATCACGATCCAAAGCAAGCCGAGAAATTCTATGAACGTGCTATCAAATACGGTGTTAAGGATCCAATTGTAATCTACCGCTTGGCAGAAGCAAAAAAACAACAAGGTAATTTTGAAGAGGCTTTAGTTGAATTTAAAAAATATCAAAAAGAAGTACCTGGCGACGAAAGAACTGAGGTAATGATCCAAGGTTGCGAAGCCGCACTTAAATGGAAAGAAGAGCGCACTAGATACACAGTAGAAGAATTTAAACCAGCTAACGAAAGCTCCTCAGATGACTTTTCACCTATGTGGGCTGATAGACGTCAGAAGACTATCATGTTCACTTCGGATAGAGAAAGTGGCAGAAGCAAAGAACAATACATTTGGACAGGTAGATACCACACTGATGTTTGGGTTCTTAAGATGGAAGGGAAAAGAGGAAAAGAAAAATGGGGCAACCCTACCTTAGTTGAGGGACTAAATACTAAATACAACGATGGAGTAATTGCTTTCAATAAAAGATACTCCAAAATGTACATTACTCAGTGTAATGGCGATGATGGGAAAGAGCTCAATTGCAAAATTTATGAAGCGCGCAAAGTGGGGACAGGTTATGAGATGGAAGAAGAACCCCTAGACTTCTGTAAAGATGCCGGGAAAAATTGGAACTACGGTCACCCTACGCTTTCACCAGATGATAAAGTTATGTACTTCGCCTCGGATAGACCTGGAGGTTATGGAGACACCGCGGCCGCTGAGCGCACCAAAGACATTTGGATGGTAACCTATGTACGTAGAGGGAGAACTTGGAGTGATCCTATCAACTTGGGACCAATGATCAACACAGAAGGTAATGAAATGTTCCCATATATGCATTCAGATGGCTCACTGTATTTTTCATCAGACGCACATCCAGGCATGGGTGGTCTTGATATATTCGAATCTGTCAAAACCGGAGATGGCCCAACAGATTGGTCGGTTCCTATGAATATGAAAAGCCCTATAAACTCGTCGTATGACGACTTTGGTATTATCATGGAGCCAACTAAAGAGCACGGTTATTTCACCTCCAACAGAAAGAAAGAAAAAGACGATATCTATGAATTCTTCATGGAGCCAATAGTTTGTACACTGAAAGGTCAGGTTACAGATTGCGATAGTGGTACTGCAATTCCATTCGCACATGTCGACATTAGCAATAACAACGACACCAATGTTATAAGGCTGTTAACCGACGAAAAAGGTTATTACGAAACAAAAATCAGCATCAACACCAACTACACCATAGAAGTTAGCAAAAGAGAGGATTATTATTACGATGCCAAGCCTCAATATGTTAGCACTATGGGAGTTGACAACTCTTTGGATTGCCAGCACGTTAAAGACTTTTGCTTGAAAAACACATGTAATGATGTGTTTGTACTGCCTATCTATTACGATTTAGATAAAGCGTTTATACGTGAAGATGCAAAACCGATTTTGGATGATTTGATTGCCAAACTTGAGAAGTATCCAAAAATGAAAGTTGAGCTAGGTTCACATACCGATTGTAGAGCGCCTTACGAATACAACAGAGCACTTTCGCAACGAAGAGCCGATTCTGCCATCGCTTATCTAATTACTAAAGGAGGAATTAACCCATTTAGATTAGAAGCTAGAGGATATGGAGAATCTCAACTGGTTAACCACTGCGAATGTGAGGGAACAAGAAGAGTTCAGTGTTCTGAGGAAGAACATCAGCAAAACAGACGTACTACTGTGAAAGTTGTAAACTGTAATTTTGATGTTTTGTCGATTGGTATTGATTATGAATTGAGAAATGATTCTGCACTATTAGGTAAAGGCTCTATTTACAGTCCATACTTATTGGCGCAACAACGCGACTACATTGTTCAAACCAGAGGTAATATCGACAGCTTCTTACAAGCAAGAGATTTACAGCGTGAGCTGGAGCAACAAAGAGCTGATAGTTTAGCCATGATGGAGAAATACGATGTAATTCCACTTACAAGCTCCAGAAACACATACTACCTATACGCATATGCAGGTAAAAAGAAAATGAAATTTGAGTTCAGCGGTGAAGAGAGAAGAACTTCTATTTCTCAAGAAACCGTGGTTCAGCTTTTGGATGCCGGTACAATCACTCTACAGGACTTCAAAACGGGTAATGAAAAGATAAAACTCCCCAATGGCATGAAAGTCTTTAGTAGGAGCTTTACTATACCAGAATTGCGAATAGGAGATTTAGTGTTTACCAATGTTAGGTGCACCATGACCGATGATCGATCTAAATTTATACTTGGCTATAACACCTTTAATGACTACGAAGACTTTGAAATTAAAGATGATAAGCTTTGGTTGTTAAAAGAACCAGAATAAAAATAAATTGAGTAGATACGAAAAAAGAGGCGTCTCATCTCAAAAAGAAGATGTCCATAAAGCAATTTCCAACATTGATAAAGGTGTTTTCCCTAATGCCTTCTGTAAAATAGTTGAAGACTACATTGGTAATGACCCTGAGTATTGCAATATCATGCATGCAGATGGAGCTGGCACCAAAAGTTCTCTTGCTTATCTCTACTGGAAAGAAACAGGTGATATCAGCGTATGGAGAGGAATAGCTCAAGATGCTTTAGTCATGAACCTTGATGATATCATATGCACTGGAGCGCTTGGACCGTATTTATTATCTAATACTATTGGGAGAAATAAACATCTAATTCCCGGTGCCGTTATTAAGGAAATCATCGAAGGCTTTGAAGAGTGTATAGAAACAAATCGCGCATATGGAGTTGATATGGCATTCACAGGTGGCGAAACGGCCGATGTTGGCGATTTGGTGCGCACTGTAATCGTTGATTCTACAGTTAGTTGCCGACCAAAACGCTCTGAGATTATTGAGGTTGATATACAAGAAAATGATGTTATCATTGGTTTTGGCTCTTCAGGTCAAACAAAATACGAGAAAGAATATAACTCAGGTATGGGCTCTAATGGTTTGACCAGTGGGCGACATGACCTTTTGCATCACAACTACTATAAAAAGTATCCAGAAACCTTTGATAGCAATACTGATGAAGAATACATTTATTCAGGTAAATTTTCTTTGACAGACCCTTTAGCGGGCACTTCAATCAATATTGGAAAAGCCTTACTCTCTCCAACCCGCACCTATGCTCCCTTATTAAAGTTAATTTTTGATAATGCTTCTCTTAAGCGCAATTTACACGGCTTGATCCACTGTACTGGTGGAGGGCAAACTAAAGTGATGAAGTTCTTAGACAAAAATCTTCACATTATTAAAGATAGTTTGTTTGACCTGCCTCCATTATATAAGTGCATACATGAAACAACGGGAACCCCGCTAAAAGAGATGTACGAAGTGTTTAATATGGGTCACAGACTAGAGATTTATTGCCCTGCGGCATTTGCTGATGAGATCATCTCAATGGGAGAATCACTCAATATAGAATCCAAAATTATAGGAAGATGTCTTGGATCAGATCAAAAGAAACTTAGTATAAATGAAATGTCATTTTAAAGTCGCACTTAACTAAAGACTATATTATGACTTTTTTACTTTATAAATAAGCCTATATTTGACATTCTTAAATTTTAGAAAACGTTAAAAATGAAAAAATTATCATTACTATTATTAGTTGCTAGTGTTGCGCTTTTTGGATGTAAAAAAGACGACAAAGGTAGCGGCGGAGATGCTCCGGAAAACTATACCCAAAAAGTTGTTCTTGAGTACTTTAGCGGTGCTTGGTGCGGTTATTGCCCAGATGGCAAGTTTATGGCCGAAGAAGTTAAAGACAAAGTTCCTGCTGGAACATTTGACTATGTTGTATATCACTTAGCTGATCAAATGGACATCCTTGACGATGATGATATTGATGATGCATTTGCAGCTGGATACCCAACTGGAATGATTAACAGATTAGGAGGAGAAGCTTCTTCTAGATACACTGGTAGTCTTCAAACTTATGATCAATACAATCCTGAGAAAAACAACCTTTGGTTAATTACTACTAAAGAAGTTCAAGCTACTACTGCAAAATGCGGTTTAGCTATTGACGCTACTTCTCAATCAGGTGACAATCTTACTGTAAAAGTTAAATTGGGTATTGGTGCTGAAAGCTTACCTGCTGGTTCTTACTATATGACAGTGATTGTTTACGAAAGTGAAATGACTGGAACTGGAACTGGATGGGATCAAGTTAACTACTTTAGCAAATTTGGATCTGCAGTATTTGGTGCTAGCCACCCTTACTATAATTTATCAGACCCTATTCAAGGTTATGTTCACACTAACTCTGTAAGAGCTGTATTGAATACTAACCCATTAGGAGATAAGATTGATGGTTCTGCTATTGAAGCTGGTACTTTATCTGAGTATTCTTTCACTTTAAATACTAAGCCATTCGACACTGACCTTAAGGTTGCTGCTTGGATCTGGGAGTATAAAGAAAGTGCAGTTGAGCCAAAATCAAGAATTCACAACGTACAGTTTGTTAGCGTTGGAAACAAAATCGATTTTGATTAATCACTAAACAATATTAAAATAGCCTCGCCTTCGGGCGGGGCTTTTTTGTATATGGCTAAATCTGATTTAAGGAAATACTCTCTTCAAGAGTTAAAAGAAATTGTAACTGAACTCGGGGAACCACCGTTTAGGGCTAAACAAATTTATGACTGGCTCTGGAAAAAATCAGCTACAGAGATAGATGCTATGAGCAATCTATCTATTGGCTTTAGAGCAAAACTAAATGAGCTTTATTGCATTAATGCGGTTCAAATAGCGCGCTCTCAGCAATCTTCAGATGGTACTATCAAATATGCTTTTAAACTATTTGATGATCATATTGTAGAAGGAGTCCTTATACCCTCAAAAGACAGGGTAACGGCATGTATATCGTCTCAAGTTGGCTGCAGTTTAAGCTGCACATTCTGTGCTACCGGGTTTTTAAAACGCGAGCGAAATTTAACCTTTGATGAAATCTACGACCAGGTTGCTCTCTTAAAAGAAGAAGCTACTAAAGCCTATAACTTAAACTTAAGTAATGTAGTTTTAATGGGTATGGGCGAACCACTTCTCAACTATAATGAAGTTCTGAAGGGAATTGATAGAATATGCTCTGAAGAAGGCCTGAATATGTC
>CBDUMX010000153.1:0-5710 GCA_965368435.1 uncultured bacterium | reverse complement strand
AGCAATTAATGCCCGCTATTATACACTTATTACCCGACAGCACTGCAAATCAAATCGCAGCTGGAGAAGTAGTCCAAAGACCCGCTTCTGTTGTCAAAGAATTGCTTGAAAATGCAATTGATGCTGGCTCAACTCATGTTAAACTATACATTAAGAACGGAGGTTGTACCTTCATACAGGTTGAAGACAATGGAAGTGGTATGAGCGCTATGGATGCACGTATGTGCTGGGAACGCCATGCGACGTCCAAGATTACCAAAGCCGAAGATTTATACAATTTGAATACACTGGGTTTTAGAGGAGAGGCATTGGCATCTATTGCTTCGGTCTCAGATGTAGAAATGAAGACCATGGCCGAAGGTGATGATATGGGAACCTTCATAGACATAAGAGCTGGAATATTTAAAGAGCAAGAAGTAACAGCTTGTCCAAAAGGGACCATCATCACCGTTAAAAACCTCTTCTACAACATACCGGCAAGGAAGAATTTTCTCAAAAGCATAACAGTAGAAACCAAGCATATTTTTGATGAATTTCAGCGAATAGCATTGGCATATCCTGAAGTTGCTTTTGATTTTTATAACCACGACAAGCTAGTATCTAGCTTAAGTTCTAACGATCTGAAAAACAGGCTAATGGAATTGTTTTCCATTGCTGAAAGCGATATTATTGAAACTGATGAGCATACAGAAATCGTTGATATTTCAGGATTTATAGGCTCTTCAAAAATTGCCAAAAGAACTAGAGGGCAACAGTTCTTATTTGCCAATGGCAGATTCATTAAAGACCCCTATTTAAATCACGCAATTGGCGGCGCATATTCTGGCATACTGGAAGAAAAGCAATATCCTTTTTATGTTTTGTTTTTAAAAGTAGATCCCGCCAAAATTGATGTCAATATTCACCCTACTAAGCATGAAGTGAAATTTGAAGATGGCAAGCATATGTACAGCTTACTTCAATCTGTTGTTAAAAAGGCATTGGCCAAGCACTACGTTCTTCCAACTCCAGCAGAAATGCCCAATTTTTCAAGAGAGAGAAGCAGTGCGAGCTTTGGTACCAGTGCGCCTAATGGCAGATTTAATCCCTTCGAGCCAAGCAAAGAAAGAATACGCACCGACTGGGAGAAGCTAGATGAATTGCTAAAATCAGAACCTCAAGTTCAGCAAGTACAACAGCAGTTTTTCGAAGAATTGGTTAAAGAACCCATAGAAATTGGGAAGCTTTTTCAAATTAATGACAGATTTATAGTCTTGGAGCATAATTCAGAACTCTGGTTGATAAACCAACACAGAGCGCATGAGCAAATTTTGTATGAGCGCTTTAAGACGCGTTTATCTAAAAAATCTACACAACAGCTTTTATTTCCAAGAACAGTAGAACTTTCAAGTGGAGATGCTCAATTGGTGATGGATTTAATAGAAGAAATCAGCTCATTGGGTTTTGATATCAGTGAGTTTGGTAAGAATACAATTATCATCAACGGCCTTCCTTCAGAATTGTCAAAAGAGGATGGAGGTGTGGTTCTTGAGCAAATAATAGAAGATTATAAAATCAATTTTCAGCAATTAAAATCAGACAAGAAAGAAGCCTTGGTTCAGGCTGCAGCCAAGAACGCTGCCATTAAGGCAGGGAAGAAAATGGGGGAGTCGGAAATGAGGCAATTGGTCTCTGATTTGTTACATTGCAAGCAAAACAACGTGAACATGAAAGGTGCTCCGATTGTTGTAAAATTCAACGAAAGCAGTTTGGAACGCTTTTTTCAATAAGCAGTACGCATGCAGTTTAGAAGTAATCAGTTTTCAGCACCAGAGATTGTAAAAAATCTAATCATATTAAATGTCTTATTCTTATTAGGCACATTTGCTTTTGGTAAATTTGGTTATGATCTCAGCGAAATGCTGGGTTTGTATTACTTTGAATCCAAGCAATTTAGAGCATGGCAATTACTTACGCATTTCTTTATGCATGCCGGCTTTATGCATTTGTTCTTCAATATGTTCGCTTTGTGGATGTTCGGATCTAGATTAGAACAGATTTGGGGACCTAAACGCTTTTTAAGCTTTTATTTTATCACAGCAGTTGGAGCGTTTCTCCTCCATGCTTTGGTGCAGTACATTCAACTTCAGCAATTGCTTCCGCATATATCTGCAGAAGATTATGCTCAGGTCTGGGAGAATGGCCGAGGGGTGCTCAAAAGCATGCGCAACTATTCAGATCCAAACTTGCAGCAATTGAATGAAATACTCAATGTGAATGTGGTTGGGGCGTCTGGAGCGGTATTCGGGATACTTGCAGCTTTTGCTATGTACTTTCCCAATACAGAGCTCTTCTTTATTTTCTTTCCATTTCCAATAAAAGCTAAATACTTAGTTGCTGGTTATGCAGTTATAGAATTAGTGCAAGGTGTTGCGCATTTCCAAGGAGATAATGTGGCTCATTTTGCGCATTTAGGTGGCGCGCTTTTTGGCTTTTTATTGGTTAAATACTGGAATAAGTCGAACCGATCATCTCTGTATTAAAGAATGAACTTTTTTGATAGAATAAGCTATGAATTTAATAAAGGCAATTCTGCTATTCGGCAGATTATTCTAATCAATATATCCATTTTTATTGTCACTCTTTTCGCTCGAATTATAGCTCGACTAATGGAAGTGGATTCCAACGGTCTATTCAGCTATTTCTACCTTCCCAGCAATTTAAGTGTACTGATGATGCGTCCTTGGACCATAGTCACCAATATCTTCTTTCACGCTTCCGGTATTTGGCATATACTTTTTAATATGCTCATACTGTATTTCATTGGTAGGATACTCCAAGACTTTATGTCCAAAGGCAAAATATGGACTATCTTCTTAGGAGGTGGAATATTGGGGGGATTGTTTTTTGTGATTGCCAGCAATGTATTTCCAACCTTCAGCGATGTGGTAGATAGATCTGTACTTCTTGGTGCTTCAGGAGGCGTTACCGCTATTATAGTGGCAACTGGACTGCACCTTCCACATTATGTAGTGAGACCCTACAATCTTTTTAATATTGAAATGCGATGGTTAGCACTCATATTAGTGGGTTTAGACCTGCTCAATATGCCGGATAGTAACAATCTTGGTGGTTTATTTGCACATTTAGGAGGAGCGGTATTTGGACTGCTATACATACTCAATCTACAAGGGAAAATAGAACTCCCTTCTTTTGATTTGTTCAAGCCAAAAAAGATGAAAACAGTGCATTATGATGAGGCTAAACGCAAAACTAAGATTACAAGAAAAGCAGATCCAGATCAGGAACAAATAGATGCTATTTTGGATAAAATTTCGGTTTCAGGATATGATAGCTTAACGGCTGAAGAAAAAGAAATTCTATTTAAAGCAAGTGAGTAATTGAAGTTTGTATTCAGAAATATCATGTTCCTTTTCAATCTCATTTTTGTGATTGCTTTTGGACTCGCATGCATATCTCCTTTTGTAAATCCCAATGTTTTGTGGCCTATTGGCTTTTTTGGTCTCACCTTTAAAGTCTGGCTCCTAGCTAATTTTGTTCTGTTGCTGTTCTGGCTGGCTTTAAAGAAAAAGCTGTGGGTCTATAATTTAATCATACTGATAATAGGTAGTCCAATTATTCTCAGAGACATCCAATTCAATAAATCTGAGGGAGAGAGCGATGGTGAAATTCGAATGATGCTGTTCAACACCAGAGTTCAGCAGATTTACAATGAAGGCAATACATCGGAAGAAATTTATACCTATACCAAAGACAATGATTTTGATTTAGTGGTGCTTGTCGAATGGTTTAATAAAAAGGGCTATATAGATGAAAATGCTTATCCCTATCAGCAGTTTGTGCGGCTTCAAACCGCGCGTAATAAATACGACTACGGACTCATGCTGGCCTCCAAACACAAAATACTTCATTGGGAAAGAATAGAATACGGCCATGTTTCAGATAATATGACTGCCTTTTTCGATTTGGAGATAGGCGAGGAGGTTGTGAGAGTAATTGCTACACATCTGCAATCAAATTCCCTTGGTGCTGGTGATTATCACAAATTTTTGGATTTCAATTTCGATGATGAATCTACAACTCACGCAAAAACTGTAGTTAGTCAGATGCGTAAATCCATGGCTCGTCGAGCCATACAGACCACCAAAATATTAGAAGTGATAGAGGAGAGTCCATATCCAGTCATTATCATGGGCGATTTTAACGATACTCCTCAAAGCTTCGCTTATCAGCAATTGCGACAAGGAAGAAAAGATGCTTTTATAGAGAGAGGTTATGGATTTGGAGCGAGCTATCTAGAGCCATTTCCAGTGCTGAGAATAGACTATATTCTCTATGACCCCGACTTTGAATGCACCGCTTATAAAAGCAATACCGAGATAGAATCGGATCATAAAATAATAACCGCTAATTTTAAATTTTAATGGATTTTTTAGACGAAAGAATAGTGAATTATGCAGAGGCGCACAGCAGTGCTGAAAGCGATCTTCTTGCAGAACTCAACAGAGATACCAATGCCAATGTACTCATCCCACGCATGCTTTCAGGGCATCTTCAAGGGAGAATTTTAAGCATGTTTTCCAAGCTCATTATGCCCAGAAACATACTGGAAATAGGAACTTATACAGGCTATTCGGCCCTGTGCATGGCAGAGGGACTACTCGAAGGCGGTGAATTGCACACCATAGATATCAATGAAGAATTGGAAACACGAGTTTTGAAGTATTTCAATAAGTCGGAATACAGCAATGCTTTGAAATTGCATATCGGCAATGCGCTAGAGATCATTCCAAAGCTCGATTTAGAATTCGATATGGTCTTCATTGATGCCGACAAAGAAAACTATCTCAACTACTATAAATTGCTCATCGACAAGCTACCTCAGGGAGCTGTGATCATCGCCGATAATGTACTCTGGAGCGGTAAAGTCATTGATGAATCACAACTCGTAAATGATGTTGAGACCAAAGCCCTTCACGAGTTCAATCAGTTTGTCAAAAACGATGACAGGGTAGAGAATGTTTTAATGCCAGTGAGGGATGGGTTGATGGTCATTCGTAAATCGTAAAATTTACGAATGACCATTAACACGTTACTAGTATAGTTTTTCTTTTCCCTTACTGCTATCGAACGGCACTTTCTTTTTTCTTGATAAAAAAGAAACAAAACCTGCCCGCCCAGCGCAAGCCTTAGCCTCGGCAGGCGGGAATCAAGGCTGTTATAAAAATGACTCTTTCACTTTGCAAAACCTAAGAGCTTCTGAGTGATTTCTTCAGACAATCAGAACTACTCAAGGTCTCTAAGGTTTTGCTTTGTTCAATTCATCATTTTTCTAAAGGCCATCTGTTCGCCTACGGCGATTCGGTTAGATTCATCTTAATTCACATCATTCCTAGCTTAATAAAATCAAAAGGCGCGATGGCCCGTCAAAAATGCGGGCCATGCGATGGGGTGAATGGATGATTGCTTTACAAAAGCACAAAAAGTGCTTGCATTCTTTTTGTTGGTTTTGTTGCAATTAGACAGAGAGCGGGGAAGCATATTTTTGACAAGCCTTTTGCTTACTTTTTGGCTAAAAAGTAAGGAGCCCTCCCCGGCGGTGAGGGGAAAGAGTAATATTCAACAAAGAATTTATAGATAAGGGACGATGGGACGAAATGATTAAGAATTATTGATTATGAATGATGAATGAACAAAGAACATACTTCTG
>CBDUMX010000152.1:0-5721 GCA_965368435.1 uncultured bacterium | reverse complement strand
TGCTTAGAGTCTTTAGTGATACTCATGAAATGGCCAGCACTAAATTTGTGCTTCGTTAAATGAGTATACGTCAAAAGAAAGTAGCACGAGAAATACAACGCGATTTAGCTGTAGTCCTAAATCAATTTGCGCCAAAAATTTTAGGCAAAGAATTAATCACTCTCATAGATGTAGAAGTAACTGCTGATATGAGTCTTGCTCGAGTATATTTGGGTTTCCTCAATTCTGAAGATAAAGCTAAAAGCTTGGAAACTGTTGAAATGCACGCCAAAGAGATTCGCAAGACTTTTGCCTCGGGCGCTGGTAAACAAATGAGAAAAGTTCCAGAATTCAGGTTTTATCTCGACACCACTATGGATAATGCCGAACGAATTGAACAACTGTTAAAAAACTTAAAGTAAGCCTTTGAAACTACCGATTTTCATTGCTTTTCGGTATCTGTTTTCTAAGAAAAAGATTAATGCCATTAATATTATAAATGGCATAGCCATGTTGGGCTTTGGCGTTGGGGCGTTTGCAATGATTGTTATCCTTTCTGCTTTCAATGGATTTGAGAATTTAGTTGCTGGATTAATTAATAACTACGACCCAGATATAGAAATAAGGGCAAAAAATTCCAAGGTTTTTGTTCCCACGGATGAATTAATCAATAGCATTCAAGCAGTAGAAGGCGTTAAGTCTGTTTCTAAATGTTTGGAGGAAAAAGTTGTAATTAAATACAACGACCGTCAAGAAATAGCCAGAATCAAGGGCGTAGATCACAATTTTCCCAAAGCAAAGTTTGATTCGCTCATAGTACTTGGCGATTTCAATTTAGGAGATAGCTCAGCATATTTTGGAATTTTTGGAGGAGGATTATCGTCGAAAATTGGCGTCTTCCCAGGTAGTCAAGAATTGATATCTGTTTTTGTGCCGCGAAGAGGAGTAGAATACAATAGCCTTAACCCTATGTCGGCACTAAGCATAGAATACATTAGAGCTAGCGCTATATTTATAGTACACGAAGAAATTGATAATGAGGTGTTCATTGTCAGCTTAGACTTTGCAGCTAAGCTTTTGGATTATAAAAATGAGTTGAGCACTTTAGAACTTGAACTTCATGAAAATGTAGACAGAGATGAGATGAAAGCAAAATTGCAATCTATCCTAAGTGATCAGTGGAAAATTACAACTAGGGAAGAACAAAATGAACTCATTTATAAAATCTTTAAAAGTGAGAAATGGTTTACATATGCTATTCTTAGCCTGGTATTATTAATCTCTGCCTTTAATATATTTGGTTCGCTTATCATGTTGGTGTTGGATAAAAGAAAAGATATTTCCGTATTGAAAAGCATGGGAGCAGGGACAGAATTGATACGAAAAATCTTCGTTTGGCAAGGCAGTTATATCTCCATGATTGGAGGAGGAATTGGTTTGCTGATTGGAGTGCTTGCCGTAGTGCTTCAAAAGCAATTCGGCTTTATTAAATTAGAAAACAGCATTGTAGAAAATTATCCGGTAGCACTTTCGGCTTTTGATGTGTTTGTTACGGTGATTACAGTTTTTGTTTTGGGTTATATTATCTCATTATATCCCGCACATCGCGCATCGAGATTAAAAGCAAGTTCATTAAACTAATGTTTAATTGGTTTCGGAATAAAAATACAGATGAAATGAAATACTTAATTGTTGGTTTAGGCAATATAGGAGAGGAGTATCAATCAACTCGACATAACATTGGTTTCGATGTACTGGACAAATTCGCAGGCTTAAACGATGCGAAATTTGAAGTTGGACGATTGGCCTTCGTGGCTAAAACTAAATATAGAGGCAAGAGCTTAGTACTCATCAAACCCACTACTTATATGAATTTGAGTGGAAAAGCTTTAAAGCATTGGATGAGCACGGAAAAGGTTGCGCTTCACAACGTTTTGGTTGTTGCAGATGATTTAGCATTGCCCTTGGGTAAAATAAGACTGAAAACCAAAGGTAGTCATGCAGGTCACAATGGCTTGAGAGATATAATTTCACAGTTGGGTACGGATCAATTCAGCAGAATTAAGTTTGGAATTGGCAATGATTTCCCCAGAGGAAGACAAGTAGAGTTTGTGTTAGGCAAATGGTCAGAACAAGAATTAATAGATCTGAATGAAGGTGTCGACAGAAGTATTGAAATCATAAATTCTTTTATTGTTCAAGGTGCAGAGAGAACAATGAATGAGTTTAATTGAAAAAAGAACCGAGCTTTTCTAAATTTCTGCGTCGCCTTATTTTGCGTTTTTCTTTTTCTATAGTCGACTTGTTATTGGAGAATTTAGAAAACAGTTTTTGGATTTGTGTTTCTTCTTTGTACTCTAAACAGTCTTCATCTAACTCTATAGTTCTTAACCCTGCTCCATAGGGATGTGAGTTTGTACTGTATAAGTGATATCTTATAGTCTTAGCGGCTATAGGAAGTGCAAGTTTTGATGCTGCTCCATGTTGTCCATGATTAAAATGGTAAGCAGGAGAGTTTGCACCCACTCGTGTTGCAATACAGATAGCTGAGTTATAACACACAAACCATGCATCACTGTAGTTTTGAGAAGTTCCGGTTTTAGCAGCCATTTTATAATACAATCCGTAAATATCTCTAAATGATTTAGCTGTGCCTTTAAGTATGGCTTGCTCGAGAATGGAATTTATTGATTCAGTAGTACTTTCGCTGCAGACCCTAGCTGAATGGTTTCTAGATGATTTGGCAAACAAAGTGTCACCTGTCCGAGTACATATATATTCAATGCAGTATTTAGGGATATAGCGTCCCCCATTTGCGAAACTAGCATATGCTGATGCAAGTTCATACAGACTGGCATTCGCTGTTCCTAAGGCAGACGATGGTTTATTTTGCAGTTCACTTTTAAAGCCCATTTTCTTCCAATTACTCTGAATAGTATTGAAATCTTGTTCTATAAAAAGACGAATGCTTGGTATGTTCATTGAATTATACAAAGCACTAGCCATAGTGTATGTTCCGCCAGTTGTATTAGAGGCATTATTTGGATTCCAATGGTCAAAGTCTTTGAGTATTAATTCAGAATTGTCAAGTTTAGAGCAAGGGCTTAGTCCATTCTCAATAGCAGTAGCATAAAGTACAGGCTTAAACAGAGAAGCCATTGGCCGTTTAGCTTGTATTTGATCATATGGATAGCGTTTGTAATCAATACCGCCAACATAGGCTAGAATTGCTCCAGTATTAGGATTAGTGGCTATTACCCCAGCGTGAAGTTTAGCAGCTTCACGCAATTTAGTATATTTAGAACTGCTCTCAGGTTTGTCTCTTTTTTGTGCAACACCATATTGCTTATATAGGAGAATTTGCATTCTTGCTAATTGCTCATCCATTGCCTTAACTGCAGCAAGTTGTAATTGATAATCAAGAGTAGTGTGAATTATCAGACCATCCGTTGCTAAGTCCACATTAAGTTTATTGCGTTTCAAGATTTGTTTAGCATCTTGTTGAACTCGGGAAATAAAATACTCAAGATTTGTTGTCTTGTTGGTGCTTAGGGAATCCAAGTCTAGTTCTAGAGATTGTAGTGAATCTTTCAAGCTAGAATTAATTATGGATTCTTGAGCTAGGAGATCCAATATTAAGTTTCTTCTGGACTTAGCATTTTGAGGGTTCTTAATAGGATTGTAGTATGTATTGGCTTTGAGCAGTCCTACTAAAACGCACATTTGCTCAATTTTCAGTTCTGACAATGATTGATTGTAATAGTGTAGAGATGCTGCTTGAATACCGTATACATTGTCGCCAAAAGGCACTGTGTTGAGATAATGAGTTAGAATTTCATTCTTAGCTAATACCTTTTCAACTCTTTTGGCTGCAACTATCTCTTTTAGCTTGATGATATAGGTATTATAGCTTTTCCCATAATCTCTTCCAAACATATTCTTTACGAGTTGCTGAGTTATAGTGCTACCCCCACCGAGAGGTTTATTAAGTACTAATCCTTTTAACGCTCGTAGGTTAGCAAGAAGGTCTACACCTTTGTGTTGGTAAAATCGCTTATCTTCAACTGCAAGTAGTACTTTAATTAAAGTATCTGGAATTTCATGAAATTCCACTTTTAACCGGTCGTGAGTCCCTATTTGACCAATGAGTCGACCATTGCTAGCATATACCTCTGTGGCATAAGAATTTTTAAATTTCAGTATTTGACTTTTAGTAGGTATTGTCCCGAAGTAATCAGCGTGCACTAATGCCGTTATTATGACAGCACAGGCAACACTTACTGAAAGTGCAATTGCAAGATATTTTATTAGTGTTTTGATTTTGGAATACATAAAAAGTGCCCTGTTAAAAAAGATTAATCAGGGCACAATTAGAGGGGTTATGCATTTTCATTATAATTGAGTAATACTTTTAACTTGTATTACTGGTTTTAGTTTTATCTCACCATTTCCTTGAACTACTAGAGATTTTTCTGCATCGAAATCAATAAGTACTTCTACGGTTTTATTTGGCTCAATACTGGTATTCAGATTAAATTTCAATCCTGAGTTTTGTTGACTTGACAACTTTAAATCAAGTATAGTACTGTCGATTAGCATCACTGAATTATCAGATCCAAGCATTAGTCGCATTTGGTTTACTTTTCCTGCAGGAAGCTCAACGCTATCAGCAAGTACCGCGGTGATATTGTTTTGCAATTCTAGTAAATCATAAACGCCGCTGTTGGTTTCCAAGCTAACCCATCCGTCGTTATTGGCCCCACTGCTATCGTCTGCATAGTGAATGAGTACTTCTTGAATTTCTACATTTACTTCAGCGTAGAGACCTGGAGCATCTGTCATTTTAACGGTCATGCGACCTTTTTGAAAGTCTTCTTTATTACAGGCTAAGATGCTGAAAGCCAACAAGCCAATTAGTGTTAATTTTATTGAGTTTTTCATAATGTATATCCTTTAAAATTTTTAGAAACAAAGTTTAATTCCGAAGCCTGGATTTACTGAAGCCCAAACATCTCCATTAGATATTACTTCAACATAGGGTACAAAGTCTAAGCTAAATGCAAATGGTATTTGTGGAATTTTGTATTCAATACCTATCACACCATCGATTCCAATTCCCACCTCATCAGTGGTGTAGTATCGTCTTCCATTTTCATAGTGTTTGGCCCAGTGATAATGGTTGTAGAACGAAGCGTGTGCTCCTGCTCCGTAATACCATTGTAGCCCAGGTTCATTAAATGCGGGCACATGCTTCTCGATTAGGAAGGTTGTACTGAAACCGTGATTCCAAAAACCCAGCTGCAATTCTAGAGCAGTTGAAGGTCGAAAATGGTTTTTAAATGTTACGGCTGTTGTCTCTCCAACTCTAACTCCTACAGCGGTTTTGTATGATGCTTCATTGAATGAAAGCGTGTTCAGCGGTGTGGATTGAGCGTTTACCGCCTCTAGTGAGAGAGTAAGGACAATGCCAAGGGTAAAGAAATATTTAAATGCTGTTTTCATAATCTCAATTAAGCTACCTCTTTTAATATTTTTTGTACTACCGCACCAATTCTGTTTTTTGTGCTCACTGTTTTGTCGACATAATCATAAATTCCTGATTTCATCAGTTGAACAGTGGTTTGTGCGCTTTGTTGCGAGCTCACGATTAGTATTTTACAATTCGATAACTGCTCACCTAAAGAGTTGATAATATCTAAGGCGGTGAGTGTTTCATTCTCTTCTTCATTGTATAAGAAGTAA
>CBDUMX010000151.1:0-5722 GCA_965368435.1 uncultured bacterium | reverse complement strand
TAATATGAACAAACGAATTTGGATATTTATTATAATCTCAGCCTTAATAGGTGGAATGGTGGGATTTTTCACTGCTGGTAGAGTTGCAAAACACAGAATTGAGAAGCTGAGAAACATGTCTCACGACCAACGGTCTGAGAAAATTCATTTAGCTGAGAAACTAGATTTGTCTGAAGATCAGAAAGACAAAGTTTTCCCCATTTTGGATAAGCATTTACCTGTTCAGCGTAAAGTGATGAGAAAGAACAAACAGACTATGGATTCTTTACGTGCCGATATGTTTAAAGAGCTTCAACCACTTCTAAGTGAGGAACAACTCAATAGATTGGAAAAAATGCGAAGAAGAGGACATAAGAGGCGCCGTCATTAGTCTGACATTAGTCCAGAATAATATATCATCTATCGGCTACTTGGAATGAAACTGGCTTGATTCAAGTCTAATTAATAAAAGAAATTATGAAAAAATCATTAGCTATTTTATTTGTGTTGACGGTCTGCCAGGCAGCTTTCTCACAAAGCCCAAGTGGATTAGACCGCATCGATTCTAAGATTGCGAGGCTAGATTCACAAGTTAATCTTAGCGAGCAGCAGGAAACGCAAATTCGACAAATTATGGTGGAGTCTAGAGAGCGGATAAAAACGTTGCAAATGGACTCTAATGTGAGCAGAACTGAGATTCATCAGATCAGAAAGGACGCGCGAGAAGAAGTTCACAACATTCTTACGGAAGAGCAGAAAGCTAAATTGCCTGCAAAACGGGGAGAAAGTGAAAGGCCAAATCACCACAGAGGGAAATACAAGATGAAGGGGCATTCAGAGTTGAAAACCGATCGTCTAGAATTTGACAGTTTACTGAGCACAGAAGAAAAAAATCTTATAGAGAATGCTCGTAAGATGATTCATGATACGCGTAAAGATAGCAAAGGGCTCAATAAAGATTCCATTAGCTCTGAAGAGCGAAAGGTGTTAAAACAAAAAAAAGAACAAATATTTAAAAGTTTAGATCCTGTTTTGGATAATCACAAAGAAGAATTATTAAGTATTGAAATGGCTCACAATGAGCGTTTAAAATCGATAGAAAGTGAAAGGCCTAATGGCCAGGAACACAAAAGGCACAAGACGAGGAAAGGGGATAAATTTAGCTATAGGTTTTTATTGATGAAACCGTAAAAAAAGGGCGAAAGCCCTTTTTTTATTTATCCAAGATAAGATTTTAATATTTTGCTTTTGGATGATTTTCTCAATCGCCTCAAAGCTTTTTCTTTTATCTGACGAACGCGTTCTCTAGTCAAGCCCACTTTCTCGCTGATATCTTCAAGGGTGTGTGCAGGTCCGCCATCAAGTCCATAGTAATATCTTAAAACGTCTCTTTCTTTTTCAGACAGGGTAGAAATCACTCGGTTTATTTCTTTTCTAAGAGACTCCTCCATTAAAGGTTGATCAGGATTTGGCTCATCGTTATTATCTAGAACACCTAATAAACTATTGTCTTCACCTTCAGTTAATGGTGCATCAATCGAAAGATGTCGACCAGATGATTTGAATGCGTTTTCAACTTCAGTAGTATTTATTTCAAGTTCGTTAGCAATTTCTTCAGCCGTTGGTTCACGTTCTTGCAGCTGTTCTAATCTAGCTGCAGCAGCGCTAATTCTTCCAATTGATCCAACTTTGTTAAGAGGTAATCTAACGATACGCGATTGATCAGCTAAAGCTTGAAGAATAGATTGTCTAATCCACCAAACGGCGTACGAGATAAACTTAAAACCACGTGTTTCGTCGAAACGTTTAGCGGCTTTTATAAGTCCTAGATTACCTTCATTTATTAAGTCTCCAAGTGTTAATCCTTGATTTTGATATTGTTTCGATACGGAAACGACAAACCTTAAGTTGGCATTTACTAATTTTTCAAGTGCAGCTTGGTCCCCTTCTCTAATTCTGCGCGCTAGTTCTACTTCCTCTTGCGCATCGATCATAGGAACTTTACTAATCTCGTTTAAATACTTATCTAATGATTTGTTTTCACGGTTCGTGAACTGTTTACTAATTTTTAATTGCCTCATTTAAAAATGTTGATTTGCTGCCTTATAATAAGAACCTGCAAAGGTACAGCTTTGTTCTCTAATTTAATTGTTTTTACTCACAATTTTACATTAGCCCATGTTTTTTACAAATGAAGTAGAGCTGTTAAATTGCTGTTGATATGCCTTAATACTTGGGTTCAGTATCTTACATTTGCAATCCAACATAAAACAATGAGTAAATTAGAAATTTCAGTAGCGAAAGGGGACGGAATTGGTCCTGAAATTATGGATGCAGTCTTAGATGTATTTAGAGCAGCGAATGTCCCGTTGGCATATTCCTTTGTCGACATGGGTAAGTCGATTTACGATGCAGGTCATAGTACTGGCATGACCGACGAAGCCAAGATGAATGTGGAAAAGACAGGAGTTTTATTTAAAGGTCCAATGGAGACTCCAAAAGGAGGTGGCGTTAAAAGTATTAATGTTACGGCAAGGAAAACATGGAATACGCATTCAAATATTAGAAAATTTAAAACAATCAAGGGGGTTGATACAGTTTTTAGTGAGGCGGGGATACCTATAGATATTACCGTTGTGCGAGAGAATATTGAGGATACTTACGGTGGGATTGAACATTATATATCTCAAGATGTTGCGGTTTCACGCAGAATTATTTCCAAACCTGGATCAGAACAGGTCATACGCTCCGCTTTTGAAGTTGCTATTAAAGAAGGGTATTCAAAGGTAACATGCGGTCATAAAGCGAATATTATGAAGCTAACGGATGGTATGTTTCTTGATACATTTTATGAGATAGCCAAGGATTACCCTACAATTATTGCAGAGGATGTTATTGTAGATGCATTGTGCATGAAGCTAGTTTATGAGCCTCAAAAATTTGAAGTGGTTGTTTTAACTAATCTGCAGGGAGATATAGTTTCTGACCTTTGTGCTGGTTTAGTAGGTGGCTTAGGCTTTGCACCTTCAGCCAACCTCGGAGATCATATTAAAATATTTGAAGCAGTTCATGGTACCGCTCCAGATATTGCTGGCAAGAATTTAGCTAACCCAACTTCTCTTCTTTTAAGTGGAACTATGATGTTAAACATTCTAGGTTTAGAGTCATATGGCAAAGAGATTAGGGCAGCCTTATTACGCGTGATAGATAAAGGGGTACACACTGGGGATTTTGGAGATAAATCCACACCTTCAGTGGGTACAAAGGAGTTTGCAGCAGCTATAATTTCTGAATTGAATCAGGATAATTTGTCGAATGATTCTATAAGTACCTATAGCCCACCAATCACCCTTAAGACAAATAGAATGATGACTTCAAATAAGGCGATAATTGAAACAGTGGGGATTGATCTTTTTATTGAAACTTCAGATTCTCCAGAGTCAATAGCGGCTATTGTTCAACAGCATTTAGATCCAGAATTGGAGTTGGTCACGATTACAAATAGAGGAACACAGGTATGGCCAAGTGGTTCTGTTTTTACAGATTTAGTGGACAATTATGTTGTTAGAATTGAAAAGAAAAGAGATATAGAAATCAAGAAGAAACAGTTTTTTAAACAAGCAATAGTACTATTTGATTATCTGAGAATTGGATCCATTGAGATGCTAATCATGCTTGACGGGGTGCGCAAATACTCATTAGCCCAAGGACAAAAATCTTAAAAAGATGACAGCCCTCAAGCAGTTGAACAGCCTTTTTCAAGGAAGAAAAGTGATAATTCCCTTGCTTCTGGGTTTGCTTGTAGCGGTAGCTTTAATTGCGTACGATTTTGATGCCAGTGCATTGGCAGAATTTTCATGGACAAAATCAGTTGCACTATGGTTGTTTTGTGCAGTTTTGATGATGTTATGTAGGGATTTAGGTTACATTATTAGACTTAGAATCTTATCTGATTCACAACTCTCATGGAAAGAATGTTTCCAATTAACATTCTTATGGGAGTTTGCTTCAGCAATTTCTCCAGGCATAGTTGGAGGTACTGCAGCGGCTTTTATTTTACTAGCCCAAGAAAAAATTGGAACAGGAAAATCGACAGCAATAGTTTTAGCAACATCCTTTTTAGATGTACTTTTTTATGTCTTTACTGTGCCTTTATTAATTGTTTTTAGCGGGCTCACTGAACATATACCAGATGTGCACTTAAGCAGTGGTTTATTGAGTAAAAAGTTTCTAATAAGCTATTTTGTTATTGCATATTTTGTGCTTTTTGTTTGGGCAGTTTTAGTTTTTGGGGCATTGTTTATTCGTCCGAGATCTACTAAATTCATCATGTTAAAAGTTTTCAGTTTACCCTTATTAAAGAAATGGAAGGTAAAAGCAAATGATTGGGGAGACGAATTAATAGTGTCATCTAGGGAATTCAGATCTAAGAATGCTAACTTTTGGCTAAAAGCATTTGGGGCAACTATATTTTCTTGGGTTGCTCGTTTTGCTGCAGTTAACTTTATTATCTTGGCATTTGGTCATTATTCTGACCAGCTTGAAATTTTTGTTCGACAACTAATAATGTGGTGCATATTAATTCTTCCTGTAACACCAGGGGCAAGTGTATTGGCAGAAGCAATATTTCCTTCTTTTTTAAGTCCGTTTTTCCCTAACATTAGTTTAGCTAAGGTAGGTGCAGTACTTTGGCGTTTATTAAGTTATTACCCTTATTTGCTCATAGGATTTATTATTTTTCCTATATGGCTAAAGCGGATTATTGCGGATAGGGGGAGTCTTCAATTGGGAGAGAAATAGTGAACGTAGTACCAACTCCAGTTTCGGATTCAAATGTCAAATTGCCTTTGTGGTCTTCAATTATTGAGTAAGATATTGATAACCCAAGACCTGTTCCTTTTCCCACTGGTTTGGAGGTAAAAAATGGCTCAAATATTTTTGTTTTTGATTCTTCGGGTATCCCACTACCATTATCTGCAACTTGGATGAAAGCAGTATTTTCATCATGGTAGGATTTAATTGTAAGTACACCGGATTTTAAATTTTCAGGAAACTTTTCTTCAATTGCGTGTAGTGCATTATTCACCAGATTTAAGAACACTTGATTCAGTTTTCCAAGTTGACAATTGACAAGTGGCATTTCGCTGTCTAATTCCAATTGCAGGGTTACTGCCTTGATTTGACTCTTTAAGACCGAAAGTGTAGATTCAATACCTTTATTAATATTTGCTCTGCGTTTTGCTGTTGTATCAGAGCGACTAAATGTTCTGAGACCATCAACGATATTATAGGTTCGTTTAGCTCCTTCTTCGATTCCGTCGATTAGTTCGCTGGTTTCATTGAGGGTATATTCAAGCTCAATTTCCTTTTCTTTAAGCACGATTTCCTTACTTTTTTCTTCAAAATTTTCTGGAGTCAGTTCTTTATATGAGTTAATAAGTTCAGTGAGTGCAAGAATGTTTTCGCGTAGAGGAACTACGTTAGCTGAGACATAATTAATAGGATTATTAATTTCATGCGCAATACCTGAAGTCAGCACACCTAGAGATGCCATTTTTTCCGATTCAACGAGTTTAACTTGAGCTTTTTTCAAGTTGTTGAGTGTGTGTTCAAGTTCTTCAGTTCTAGTTTTAACTTTCTCTTCCAGGATGATGTTTTGATCTTTAATCAAATTTTCATTTCGAGACATTTCTTCAATAATTCGCTCTTGAGCTTTTTCATTGTCTTTTTTGAGGGTGTTGAT
>CBDUMX010000150.1:0-5862 GCA_965368435.1 uncultured bacterium | reverse complement strand
TCAGCATTTCTTCTATCTCCGCCCAATTGTTAAAAACTCAAGTATTTTCAGATAGTAATCGTCCTTCGTCTGAGCTATACGATACGCTTCACAAAGTAGATGGAGTGGATTTACACGAAAACTATTCTTTTCCGAGCGGACATACCACTGCGGCATTCTGCATGTTTAGCTTATTAGCATTTAGTGTATCTAGAAAAGGCTTTCATTTTACAATGGCACTTTTAGCTGTTTCAGTGGCGATTTCTCGTATGTATCTGGGCCAGCATTATCTAATGGATGTTGTTGCTGGAGCTGTTTTGGGAAGTCTCGTTGCAGCTTTAGTTTTTATAAGTCTGAAGGATAAATTCCTGAAAGATTCGTCGAACAAACGTTTAATTGGTGGTAAATGAGCAAAAAGCATCTCATAGCACTTAGTCTCAGTTTGTTCTATTTATTGCTTTTTATTCCATTCCTCGGACAGGTTCATTTGTTTGATTGGGATGAAATAAATTTTGCTGAAGCCGCACGCGAAATGCTGGTCACCGGAGATTGGCTTAATGTGCAAATCAACTACGAGCCGTTTTGGGAAAAACCTCCTTTGTTTATCTGGATGCAAGCTATTTGTATGAGCATTTTTGGTGTGAGTGAATTTGCTGCGCGTTTTCCCAATGTTATTATTGGGCTTCTTAGCATACTTAGCCTGTATTATATAGGAGTAAAACACTATAGCAAACAAATCGCTATTGCTGCAGTCCTGTTGTACTTAGGCGCTTTCACTCCACATTTATACTTTAAATCAGGAATAATAGATCCACTATTTAATCTGTTGATTTTTCACAGCATCTATCAGCTAATTATGTATAGCAAAGAGAAAGCTAGGTATTCCATGTTTTTGGCAGGTTTATTCTTAGGGCTATCTGTACTGGCAAAAGGGCCAGTATCTATTTTAATCGTTGGTTTGTGTGGACTTAGCTACCAATTAATATACAAGCACAACTTCTACGGTTTAAAAGCTCTATTCCATTTACTAATCGGATTAATCTTAATTCCAGGAATTTGGTTTGGAGCTCAGGTCTATATAAATGGATGGTGGTTCATTCAAGAGTTTGTAGTTTATCAAATTGAACTTTTTTCAAAGCCCGTAGCATCTCATGGCCAACCGTTTTACTATCACCCTCTAGTCTTGCTGATTGGTTGTTTTCCACTATTTATATTGGCTTTTGGACCATTATTTACACCTAAAGCCCATTCAGATGACAGTTTAATGCAGTGGATGAAAGTATTGTTCTGGGTAGTATTAATATTATTTTCTGCTGTTACAACTAAGATAGTGCATTACAGTAGTCTGTGCTATCTACCTTTAGCTCTGCTAACTGCCAATTGGGTGTGTAGAATTCAGCAAATCAACATTGCGCAGAGGCTATTTATGATACTTATAAGTCTGCTTTGGGTAATTGGACTCTTTAGCCTAGCTCATCTAGGTTATTCACCAGAGTTCATGCAGCAATTGATCTCCCTAATTCAGGATGATTTTGTTAGAGCTCAATTGGCGACTGAGGTAGATTGGAGTATATTTCACTACGCATTTGCTTTGGTGTTTTTGGCACTAAACCTCTATTTGATTTTTAACTACAACAAACTAAATCTAATGAGCTATTTAACATTTAACACCCTGTTTATCAGTATGCTAATGATTCAGATAGTTCCCAAAGTAGAAAAGTATACTCAAGCCTCCTGGATAGAACATTTAGAAAGCTATCAAGGCAAAGAAATGATACATTTAACACAGGGCTTTAAAAGCTATGCTCACATTTATTATAGCAAACAGCAGAACAGCGAAAAAATATCAGCAATTAAGCAATCGGTATTAAATAAAATGAACAAAGAGAGCTTTTATGACCTCGAACATACTGATAGGCAAGAATTCGATTTTCTATTGAGAACTGAAGTGATAAATAATCAATCCGTGAAGTTTAGCATATCCGCAAAATTATCGCACAAAGAGGAGCTCAATCAAAACCCTGAACTAAAACAAGTTTTTGAAGGCAACGGTTATGGGGTATGGGAAGGAATAAATTAAGCCTTGCTATTTTCTAATGAGGCTTTAATAAAGCGCACAAATAGTGGATGCGGCTCATCTACAGTACTTTTTAGTTCGGGATGGTATTGCACTCCAACAAACCAAGGGTGTGTGGGGATTTCAACTACTTCTACCAAATTGTTATCTGGATTGATGCCCACTGCTTTCATGCCGCTCTTTTCAATATCTTTCAAATAGGCATTATTGAATTCATAGCGATGACGGTGACGTTCAGAAATCATTGATTTTCCATAGGCTTGATGTGATTTAGATCCTTTTTCAAGCTTACAGCGATATGCTCCTAACCTCATAGTTCCACCTTTAAGTTTCACGTCCTTTTGACTTTCCATTAAATCAATAACAGGATGCTTAGTGGTTTTAGTCATTTCCGTACTATGGGCATTTTTCAGTTTAAGCACATTTCTAGCGTACTCAATTACAGCGCATTGCATACCTAAGCAAATTCCGAAGAAAGGAATATTGTTCTCTCTCAAGTACTTTATCGTTGTGATTTTTCCTTCAATTCCTCTATCGCCAAATCCTGGAGCTACCAATACTCCGTCGAGACCTTTTAATCTGTCTTTGACATTGTCTTCATTTATATTTTCAGAATGAATGTTTGTTACATTCACTTTACACTCATTAACAGCTCCGGCGTGGATAAAGGCTTCGCTGATTGATTTGTATGCATCTTGTAACTCAACATACTTACCAACCAAACCAATATTGATTTCCGCTTTGGGGTGTTTGAGCTTGAAAAGGAAATCTTTCCAATTTTCAAGATCGGCGTCGGTGCTAGAAGGCAATCTCAATTTAGAAAGAACCACTTTGTCGAGTTTCTCTCTTTCCATCATCAAAGGCACTTCATAGATAGTACTAACATCTATACTTTCTATTACAGCATTCTGATTTACGTTGCAGAATAAAGAAATTTTCTTACGCACATCTTGAGTGAGTTTGTGCTCCGTTCTACATACAAGAATGTCTGGTTGAACACCTGCTTCTAATAGCTTCTGTACCGAGTGTTGAGTTGGTTTAGTCTTTAACTCACCTGCTGCTGCGAGATAAGGAACTAAAGTAAGGTGTATGACAACAGAATCATCGCTACCCAATTTTCTTTTTAGCTGACGAACAGATTCAACATAGGGTAAGGATTCAATATCACCAACAGTTCCGCCTAGCTCTGTGATTACTATATCGTAGTCTCCACTGTCGCCTAAGAGGGTCATTCTTCGCTGTATTTCATCGGTTACATGAGGAATGATCTGCACTGTTTTACCTAAGTATTTTCCCTCACGTTCATTATTGATAACTGTTGAGTAGACTCTACCCGTTGTAACATTATTCGCTTGAGAGGTAGGCACATTTAGGAACCTTTCATAGTGACCGAGATCTAGATCTGTTTCGGCGCCATCGTCGGTTACATAACACTCTCCGTGTTCGTAAGGGTTCATTGTACCCGGGTCAACATTGAGATAAGGATCAAATTTTTGGATTGTAACTCTATATCCTCGGTTTTGCAGCAACTTGGCCAAGGATGCCGATATAATACCCTTACCTAAAGAAGAGGTAACGCCCCCCGTAACAAATACGTATTTACATTTACTCATAATCAGAATTTTTGGTGAACAATTGACAATAAATGGTGAAGGAAAAGCCCTATAGTTTACGTAATTGTACGGGGTACAAATCTACATGATAAGTAATGCTTATAAAACTTGAATTAAGAATTCGATGTCAAGAAATTTTCAACAGCTACTAAATCAGCTTCGGTATCAACGCCAATTAATTCAGATTGCGTCAGAAATGCACTGATGAGCATGTGATTTTGCAGCCATCTTAATTGCTCAAGTTTTTCTAAATTTTCATAAGGACTTTCATCCATATTTTGAATTTCTTGAAAAGCAGTTGCTGTAAATCCATAAACTCCAATATGCTTGAAAGCGGAACCCGCTTTAAAATTGTCCATATGAGGAATTGGTGATCTGCTGAAGTAACATAGGTCGCAGTATTCATCATTAAACAGGGTAGGGATGGCTTTCACAACATTTGGGTTGCGATAATCTTCTTCTTTGTCTATTGCCTTAATCATAGTAGCTATATCCACTTCATCTTCGTCGAAGAGTTGAAGCAGCATATCAATATCCTCTGTTTTAATGAGAGGCTCATCGCCCTGGACGTTTATGATAACATCATACTCTTCACCACTTGGGTCAAGTATGCTCATGGCTTCCATGCAGCGTTCAGTTCCATTGATGGGATTTGAGCTAGTTTCTACAGTGTCGGCACCAAATGCACGTGCGGCTTCGAGTATTTCCTGACTATCAGTTATTATGAATACATCAGAAGCGGCACTACGGCTGGCTGCTTCGTACACCCATTGAATCATAGGTTTGTTCAGTATCGGTTTCAGCGGTTTACCCGGAAAACGACTTGATTCCATTCTAGCTGGAATAAGAATAACCGAGTTCATGCTAGATTTCTCTATTTACATCCCAAGCTTCGAGATATTCAGCAACGCGCTTCACAAACATGCCTCCAAGAGCGCCGTCGACAACCCTGTGGTCATATGAATGCGATAGATACATTTTATGACGTATAGCAATTACATCGCCTTGCTCAGTCTCTAAAACAGCTGGCATTTTTCTGATAGCACCCATGGCCATAATAGCAACTTGGGGCTGATTAATTATAGGTGTACCTAAAACATTTCCAAATGTTCCAACATTGGTTACGGTATACGTTCCTCCTTGAATTTCTTCAGGTTTTAATTGATTTAAACGAGCGCGATTAGCTAGATCGTTCACAGTTTTAGCCAAACCGGTGAGGTTCATAAAATCGGCATTTTTAATAACTGGAACTATGAGATTACCGCTTGGTAAGGCGGCTGCCATCCCTATATTAATGTTTTTCTTCTTAATGATTTTATCACCATCAACACTAATATTTATTAGTGGAAAGTCTTTTATTGCTTTAACAATAGCTTCAACGAAGATAGGAGTGAAGGTAATGTTTTCGCCTTCTCTCGCTTTAAATTCGCCCTTTACCTTATTTCTCCAATTAACAAGATTAGTTACATCGGCTTCTACAAATGAAGTAACATGCGGTGAAGTATGCTTGCTCATGACCATGTGGTCCGCAATAAGCTTGCGCATTCTGTCCATTTCAATGATTTCATCGCCTGGCGCTAAACTCACTGGTGCTGGGCTTGATTTTGGAGCTGAACTTGCAGTGCTTGCTTTTTCTTGAGTTGGACTTTTCGCGGTTTCAACTGGGGCCGCACCATTTACTCTATTTGCAACATATGCAAGTATATCTCTTTTGGTAACTCTATTGTCTTTACCGCTGCCTGGAATTTGTTCTAATTCCGACATAGAGATACTCTCAGTTCTAGCTATATTCATTACCAATGGAGAGTAAAAACGATCTCCATTACTACTGACAGCTGGAGCGCTAACCGCTTGCTTCGCCTCTTGAACTGTTTGTTGTACTTGCTCAACCACTTGAGGCTTTGGAGTTTCTACCGCTTTTTCAACCATAGGTTCAGCGGCCGCATCAGCCGAAGTATTGATAAGTGCAATTGGCTCACCAACTTGTACTACATCACCTTCATTATAAAGTTTTTTAACCAATGTTCCAGCTTCCATAGATGGAACTTCAGAATCAACTTTATCTGTTGCAATTTCTAATACAGCTTCGTCAATTTCAACAGTATCACCTTCATTCTTCAACCAAGTGATAATGGTTGCTTCTGCTATACTTTCACCCATTTTGGGCATGATTAATTTATATTCTGCCATAGC
>CBDUMX010000149.1:0-5890 GCA_965368435.1 uncultured bacterium | reverse complement strand
AATGATTTCATGATTGGTTTTAGGAATTTAACAAATTTAGAGTTAAAGCGCTTGCCGCTAGAATTAATTATACAACTTTGCAACAGATTATGGACAATATGCTAAACACCCGTATAGGTATCTTAGGAGGAGGTCAGCTAGGTAAAATGCTGATAGAGAGCTACTCTGGGTTAAATATTAAATATACTGTGTTGGAAAAAGATAAGGGCTGTCCGGCCTCTTTGGTGTGTCCAAACATAGTAGAAGGTTCGCTGTACGATGAGAACTCCATTGGCAAAATTGCTGAAGAAGCGGATGTAATGACCTATGAAATAGAACATCTAGATGTAAAAGCACTTGAGAAGCATTCTGCCAAAACATTAGTTATACCCTATCCCAGTGTACTAAAGGTGATTCAGGATAAAGGCTTACAGAAGGAGTTTTATACTGATGCAGGTGTCGATACTCTGGATTATATACTAGTTAAAGCAGAAGATCTAAAAACTGCCATAGATGATTATAAACACGAGCGTTTCGTTTTAAAGCACCGAAAAGGTGGATATGACGGCAAAGGTGTTCAATTACTATCTAAATCTGAATTCTATACATTACTACTATCTAATGATGAAAGCCTAAAGAGCAAAGAGGGATATGTAATAGAAGAGCTCTGTGAGAATGCCCGAGAAGTATCTGTAATTGTGGCTGTTAGTCAGTCAGGAGATATTGCTTGTTATGATTGCAGTGAAATGGTTTTTGACGCGGATGCTAACCTTATGGACTATTTAATTAGTCCAGCTTCATTGTCGACAGAGCTTGAAGTAAAAGCAAAAGAATTAGCCGTAAAAGCAGTATCTGCTTTAAAAAGTCCGGGTATTTTTGCAGTAGAGTTGTTTCTCGATGCTGATGAGAAATTCTATGTAAATGAAATTGCTCCAAGACCTCATAATAGCGGTCATCACACAATTGAATCTACATATACCTCACAATATGAGCAACTTAATAGAATTCTACTCAATTTACCTTTAGGTAGCACTAAACGTTTATCTTGTGCATTAACTGCAAATATTTTAGGTCCTAAAAATGTAAATGGGGAATATTATGTGTCGGGGTTGACTGAGGTATTTAAAATAGAAGGTGTTTACCTGCATTTATATGGCAAAACAAGCAGTAAACCTTATAGAAAGCTTGGACACTTTACGGTATTAGCTGAGAATAATTCGGAATGCATTAAAAAGATGAATAAAGTGAGAGAGCATCTTAGAATTAAATCAATAGATTAAATTTGTCCTAATGGCCAAAGTACTTATAATAATGGGTTCTGATTCTGACTTAGAAGTTATGTCAGAAGCAGCTGATGTTCTCAAAGAATTGGGGATAGCATTTAAACTTACGGTAGTTTCTGCACACAGAACACCATTAAGGATGTATGATTATGCTCAATCTGCGCATAATACGGGCATTAAAGTAATTATTGCTGGCGCAGGTGGTGCAGCACATTTACCTGGCATGGTTGCTTCTTTAACCCCACTGCCAGTTATTGGGGTACCTATCAAAAGCAAAACAATGAACGGAATAGATTCCCTTTATTCGATAGTGCAAATGCCTCCAGGTATTCCAGTAGCATCAATGGCTATTAATGGTTCAAAAAATGCTGGATTATTAGCTGCTAAAATTTTAGCTACTTCAGATGAAGAGTTGCAAATTGTTCTTGAAGAGTATACTCAGAAAATGGAAGATACTGTTTTAGACAAAGCTGGAATTTTAGAAGAGATTGGATATGAGGCGTATTTACAGAGAATGAAATGATAATAGTTGATGATTGTCTGGTTTCAGATGACATACTAGAAAAACAATTCAGCTGTAATCTCAGTGCGTGTAAGGGCGCTTGCTGCGTAGAAGGAGATGCTGGCGCGCCTCTAGAAGCAGGTGAAGATCAACTGATCACTGAGAATCTCGATTTAATAAGAACAGAAATGGATGATTCAGGAATTGAGAGTCTAAATAGACAAGGAGTCTCTGAACTAGATCCATTTGATGAAGCAGTAACTACTTGTAAACCCAATAAGGAATGCACATTCGCAATTCGCGAGAATGGCATATTGCTATGTGCCATTGAAAAAGCTAATAAGAAACATGAATTTGGCTTTTCAAAGCCGATAAGCTGTCATTTGTATCCAATCAGGGTAAAGAAATACAATGAGTACCATTCCTTAAACTATCATCAGTGGAATATTTGCTCGGCTGCATGTGATAAAGGAAAGCAAGAACAAATAAGAGTATTTGAGTTTTCTAAAACTGCATTGATACGAAAATTTGGAGAAGACTGGTATGCGAAACTTGCTTACTTAGCTGATAATGAGTTAAAGAGATAGGCTGAGATGGGCTTTCTTAACGCAAACTAGCTTGCCTTTATAATAGGTTTTAATTTGCTTGCAAATACCATTTTCATCCCATTCTTCATACACGCCATTCATTTGTCCTTCTATATAATTAACATGAAAACGTTTGCTTCCATTTGGCCAGTACCAAATTCTTCTTCCGTGGAGTTCATCGTCTCTGAAAAGTGAAACTTCTTTTATTTGCCCATTTTTATACCATTCTTTAAAAACACCGTTTTTCAAACCGTTGAGATAGTGGCATATTGCCTCGCCGAGATGCTCGGTAGCAGCGCGATTAAGCGTACCCGTAAAAGGTTGATTTTCAAACATTAAGCCTTGATTTTGCACATCAAAATCATTCTCATGTTGAGCAAATTGAACATTCATAAGCGGTGAATTAGTAGTAGTCGTATCTTTCGAAGATACAGAAAACTTGAATTAACTCCAAAAAAAAGGTCTGAACCCTTGGATTCAGACCTTCAATATATCAGATTATTCTTAGCTACAACCTGTGGTTGTGCCACAATTTGTGCAGAGTAAACAAGTGCCGTTTCTAATCAGTGCCAAACTACCACAATTTGTACATGGTAGAGCGTCAGAAGCGGTACCAGATTTTGGTACTGCAGTAGTTGATGCTGCATTTTGAGCTTGACTTACCGGTTTGTCCAGTTTAACATCAAGAACAGGCTTTGCCGTTGCAACTTTAGGCTTCTGCTCTTCCTTATTCTCAACTATTTCTGGTTTGGCTTGTGGTTTAATATGAACTAAATCTGTTCTATTTAAATATTCAAACCCAAGTAACCTAAAGATATAGTCAATAATCGATGTTGAATTTTTAATATTCGGGTGTCCTTCAACTATACCGCTAGGCTCAAATCTAGTAAAGGTGAATTTGCTCACATACTCTTCTAGGGGAACGCCGTATTGTAATCCTATAGATACCGCAATAGAGAAACAGTTCATTAGCGATCTGAAAGTTGCACCTTCTCTGTGCATATCGATGAATATTTCACCTAGAGTGCCGTCATTATATTCTCCTGTTCTAACAAAGAGTGTTTGTCCACCTACTTTAGCTTTCTGAGTAAATCCTCTTCTTTTCCAAGGCAGCCTTTTGCGTTCAACAATTCTAGAAAGCTGTCTCATAAACTCAGTGCTTTGAGAGTTGTCTAATATTTTCTGAGCCGCCTGTAATACTTGGTCTTGGGTAAGCTCATCGATGCTCAAATTAGCAGCTCCTCCAAGTGCATTGTCAACAGCACTAATAGTTTCGTCAGCTTCTTCTTTAACATCAGATTTATTGCTAAGAGGTTGAGACAATTTACAACCATCTCTGTATAAAGCATTAGCTTTAAGTCCAAGTTCCCAACTCAGCTGATAACAAGATTTTATATCATCAACAGTTGCTTCATTTGGCAAATTAATCGTTTTAGAAATAGCTCCTGAAATAAATGGTTGAGCTGCTGCCATCATTCTAATGTGGCCATTTGCATGAATAAAGCGTTCTCCTTTTTCGCCGCATTTGTTGGCACAGTCAAAAACTGGTAAGTGTTCGTCTTTCAAGAAAGGCGCGCCTTCAACGGTCATGGTACCGCATACATAGTCATTAGCTTCCGCAATTTCTTTTCTGCTAAAGCCTAAAGCTTTTAGTAAGCTGAATCCTTCGCTATTGTATTGCTCAGGTTTAAATCCTAAACGCTGCATAGCATCTTCTCCAAGTGTCCATTGGTTGAAAGCAAAGCTAATTTCAAATGCTGAAGCTAATCCGCGTTCAATATTTTCAATATCTGTACTATTAAATCCTTTGGCTTTTAATGTTTGGTGATTTATAGATGGCGCATTTTCCAGTGTGGCATGCCCTTTCGCATAATTTACAATTGCGGTAATTTCATCTTTGCTATAGCCTAAGTTTTCTAGCGCTAGAGGAACTGATTGATTTACAATTTTAAAATATCCTCCACCAGACAGTTTCTTAAATTTAACTAGAGCGAAATCGGGTTCAATACCAGTTGTATCGCAATCCATTACTAGACCAATAGTTCCTGTTGGTGCAATTACTGTAGTTTGAGCATTTCTATAACCATGTTCTTCTCCCCATTTAACAGCTTTATCCCAGCTGCTAGTAGCAGATTCTAATAAATAGTCAGGGCAATGTGCTGGGTCAATACCAACCGGTTTAATACTTAAGCCATCGTATTCATCTAAATTATAGGCTGCATATCTGTGATTTTTCATCACGCGCAACATGTGTTCTTTGTTTTTCTCGTATTGATCAAAGGCGCCGAGGTAACTCGCCATTTCTGCTGAAGTTGCGTATGCTGTACCTGTAAGTATTGCTGTAACTGCGCCTCCAATGGCCGTAGCTTCTGGGCTATCATAAGGAATACCAGACACCATAAGAACCGATCCAAGGTTAGCATAACCCAATCCAAGGGTTCTATATTGGTAAGACAATCTTGCTACTTCTTTACTAGGGAATTGAGCCATTAGAACTGAAATTTCTAGCACAACAGTCCAAAGTCTCGAAGCGTATTCTAAAGACGCTACATCAAACTTCCCTTCTTCTTCATTGAAATATTTTCTGAGGTTTAAAGAAGCTAGATTACATGCCGTATTATCTAAGAACATGTATTCAGAGCAAGGGTTAGATGCGTTGATTGGACCACCTTCTGGACAAGTATGCCACTCATTAATAGTGGTATCATACTGTACCCCAGGGTCTGCACAAGCCCATGCTGCAAATGCAATATCATCCCAAACTTTACTAGATGGGATGCTTCCGATAGGCTTATTTGATGTTCTTGAAATTAACTCCCAGTCTTCACCTTTCTTTAATACTTCAAAGAATTTATTTGGAATTCTAACTGAATTATTTGAATTCTGTCCAGATACTGTTTGATAAGCTTCTCCTTCATAGTCTGATGGATAACCAGCATCTATCAATGCTTTTACTTTTTTCTCTTCATCTTTCTTCCAATTGATGAAGCTCATAATTTCAGGATGGTCTAAGTTTAAGCATACCATTTTAGCTGCTCTTCTAGTAGTACCTCCAGATTTGATTGCTCCAGCAGCGCGATCTCCAATTTTCAGGAAGCTCATTAATCCGCTTGAGTGTCCACCACCACTTAATTTCTCGTTAGATCCGCGAATTGCAGAAAAGTTTGTTCCTACACCAGAACCATATTTAAATATTCTAGCTTCTCTTACCCAAAGGTCCATAATTCCACCTTCGTTCACTAGATCGTCATCTACAGATAAAATAAAACAAGCATGTGGCTGAGGTCTTTCGTAGGCAGATGTTGATCTCTTTACAGCGCCTGTTTCGTGATCACAGTAATAATGTCCTTGAGGTTTCCCTGTGATTCCATATGAGCTGTGCAATCCAGTATTAAACCATTGAGGGCTATTAGGGGCAGCATATTGACCTATGATACTAAATACCAATTCGTCGTAGAATATTTTAGCGTCTTTAGCAGAAGCAAAGTATCCGTATTCCTTACCCCAACTCATCCAGCAATTTGCCAATCTATGAGCAA
>CBDUMX010000148.1:0-5893 GCA_965368435.1 uncultured bacterium | reverse complement strand
TTTTTTAATGCTGAGAAGGATAGGGCATTGAGCTCACCCAAACTAAATTCGGCTTTATCAACTACCTGCTGATGCAATTCATTCACTTCCTTTTGGTTTTCTATAATGTCGACACTGCTCCACGACTGTACTTCCAGTGCCTGGGATTTTTTAAATGCAGCTTTGGCTTTAGTACGGAATTTTGAGGTCATACTGTTGTAGTAATCATCAATGCTATTCCAGCTTTTATCTATGCGCAATATCATATTGCAGTCAATATGGAAAGGATAGAATTTGTCTTCAGCGAATGCTAGCATGCTTGGATCATTTTCGGGAAAAAGTTCTTTAATCAACAAAATGGAACTTTTCTCGTTTTTCTCGTTGCTCTTCCCTATTCTCGACATGGTATCAGCCAGCAGGTTCATAGCATCTGATTTGGCCAATTCTTCACTATAACTAAATCCGTTTTCACCACAGACAAATAAATTGCCACATACCATTACTCTTAAATCAAATTTCGGGAGTAGTTTCTTAACAATGGATTCTCCGAAATTACCTTCTAACCAATCTTTATAGACCTTATCAAGACCTTTGAAATCAATAATTTGAAAATACGCCAACATGACCGCCTGTAGTTCTTTGTCGTAAACCATTACATAGCGATAGTCTATTTCTGGCATCGACTCTTCTATAGATTTCAAATAAGCTATACTCAGATAAATATTGGATTTACTCAGTTTGTTCCAATCTTCCTTATTTACCAATCCTATAGAATCGAAGACGCTTAGTTTGTAGTTAGAGCTACAGCTTTCTATTATCTTTCTTATATTCAATTGCTTAGCTCTTTAATAATGATTTCATCCATCTTAGTGTATAAATTCTCTATATCATCAGTTGTATCAAAAACAACTTTACCCGATTTGCCAATAATTAGATTTTGAGGATAGGTCTTCACCATCTTGGTTTGAAGTTTGTCGGTTATGCTTTGAGCATTTGCAAACTGTTTGTATTTGAAGGGAAATCTATTTAAAAAAGTCTTAACTTTTTCTGTGGATTCATCGGCAAAAGCCAGAAATACAACATCTTCATTACTATACTTATCAACTAGTGCATTTAGGGCTGGGATTTCTTGTACGCAGCTACCGCACCAAGTTGCCCAAACATTTATCACCACTATTTTGCCCTCAAGATCAGAATTGCTTATCGTTTCACCTTCAATTGTTTGAAGGCTAAAGTCAGGCAAGTTACCGCCAATATTAGAACAGGCAGATATCATAATCAATAAAACGAAAGCAGAAATTTTCATAAAGTTGGAAAGTATATAGTATTATACGTTCTTAACTAAATTCTTCGACAAGCATACCCATTTTGCCTATTTGATAGTCTCTTATAGCTTCAAGAATTTCGGATTCAGAATTCATAACAAAAGGTCCGTGTGCAACCATAGGCTCATTTAAAGGCTGCCCTGATAGGTATAGAAACTTGCTGTCGGCAGTAGCTTTGAGCTTTGTCACATCTGAATTAGTGCCGAATTGAATTAAGTCTTTAGTGAAATAAGTATTGTCTTCAGCTATTGCTAAACCTCCTTCAATTATATAAATGAGCGTATTATAGTGAGCTGGAGATCGTAAGCTAAGCTCCTCTCCTTTTTTTATATGAACCATATACACATCCATAGGAGATTCTGCTTGTAATCCCCCTTCAATTCCCTGATGGCTTCCTGCTATAATTTGAACTGTTCCTCCTTTGTCGCTTATACTAGTAGTTGGTATATTCTCCGCTGCAAGAGGAATATACTTTGGCTCTTTCATTTTAGATGATTGAGGAGAATTAATCCAAAGTTGAATGAGTTCATAATCGCCACCTTTGTCTAAAAATGATTGTGCTGGTCTTTCAGAATGCACTATTCCCATTCCGCTATTCATCCACTGCACTCCATTCTTGCCTACCTCACTTACATTACCTCTAGAATCTTGGTGCATTACTGCACCATCAAGTATGAAGCTTACTGGACTAAATCCTCTGTGAGGATGTGGTCCAACTCCAAAGTCTTTAGGTGATCCTCCTGCCGGAAAATTACTTTTCCAATGGTGCAAGAGCAAGAATGGATCAATTTGCTCAGTAGTTGAAGATGGCAAAGCTTGGTCTAATATCAGACCTCCCATATTAACCTTAAATGCGGGAATATGATTAATTATAGCTCTATTCATTATTTCAAATAACAACATTAATGTTCATATGTTTGAGCTATTGAAATAAGTCTAGATTTGCAGTCTTGATAAACATAGGAGAATACAATAGCTTAAGAATAGACAGGATAACTGCTCCTGGAATGTATTTGGTGGATGAAGAAGGCAATGATGTACTGCTTCCAACCAAATATATCAAAGACCATATGAAGATCGATGATTATGTAACTGTCTTCATATATCACGACAATGAAGGCCGACCAATAGCTACTAGTTTGGAGCCTTTAGTAACAGTGAATTCATTTGCCTCTTTAGAGGTTAGGCAGGTAAACAAAACGGGCTGCTTCTTAGAGATTGGAGTTGAAAAAGATATTTTACTTCCATATAGCGAACAGCGTTCAGATCTGCGAGAGGGAGATTATGTGGTTGTATTTGTTTATCTCGATATAAAATCTGGAAGACTAGTAGCAACAGAAAAGATTAATAAATACTTAAAAGAGCACACTGACCAATTGCATTTACAGGATGAGGTTGAAATATTAGTTTTCGATGAAACTCCTTTAGGTTATAAATGTGTGGTAAACAATATTTACTCAGGGATACTATATCACAATGAGCTGTTTAAGGAGGTGTTGATAGGTGATCAAATGAAGGCATATGTGAAAAGGATAAGACCCGACGGGAAATTAGACCTTCAGATTCAAAAAGTTGGCTATAAGCAGATCGACGATGTCTCTAATAACATTTTGAAGAAAATAAAACAGAATCAGGGATTTTTAGGGCTTCACGATAAATCTGACCCTGCAGTAATCAGCAGAGAGCTTGGAGTGAGTAAAAAGGCCTTTAAAAAAGCAATAGGTTTTCTGTATAAAGAAAAACTTATAACATTGGAAAAAGACGGAATAAGACTGAAATAAGTTATACTTTTTTCCAAAAAGCCGGCACGAACAGCATAAAGACCGTGAATAGTTCTAATCGGCCTAGCAACATCAAAAACGAGAGGAATAGTTGTGCTCCTTCACTGAAGAATGCAAAATTATGGCTGGGGTCTACACCGCCAAAGCCAGGCCCAATATTTCCCAAGCAAGCTATAGTTGCTCCTGCACAGGTGAGTATATCATAACCAAACATGCTTAAAACGAGAATACCTAGAACAAAGGTGAAAAGGTAAATAAAGAAGAATGCCAGGATGTTATAAACTATATTTTGTCCAACTGAATGCGTGTTGTAACGCACAGGAATAACTCCCCTAGGGTGTAATAATCTTCTAAATTCTGCATAACCATTTTTGAGGATGATAATATGTCGCACTATTTTAACCCCTCCTGCTGTAGATCCTGCAGATCCACCTGTAAACATCAGTAGAATAAGTAGCATAGTAGCAATTGGTGCCCATTCGGTGTAATTGGCTGTAGCAAAACCGGTTGTTGTAAGTATTGAGACGACTTGGAATAGGCTTGTTCTAAAACTTTCTTCAAATTCACCATTAGCGGTGATCATTAAGATAGAACCTATAGCTATGGTGAAAAAAACTATCAATCCAATGTACACCCTAAATTCCTCATTTTCTTTGACTTTGCTAAATATGCCTTTCATAATGAAGTATATGATACTGAAGTTGATACCACCGAAAATCATAAATAGAGCGATGATGTATTCAATTGCAGGCGAATTATAGGCAGCTATACTCAGATTTTTGGTAGAAAACCCACCGGTCGACATAGTGGTAAATGAGTGGTTAATGGCGTCTAGCCACGTCATACCAGCTCCTTTTAAACATATGATTTCCATGCCGGTAAGCAAGACATAGATAGCCCAAAGTCGTTTGGCGGTATCTGTAATTTTGGGATGCAGTTTATCACTTGAAGGTCCTGGAGCTTCTGCCATAAACATTTGCATACCTCCAACACCGAACATAGGTAGTATAGCAACGGTAAGAACGATGATACCCATCCCTCCTATCCATTGAGTCATACTGCGCCAAAGCAAGAGTCCTTGAGGAAGTGCCTCTATATCGTTCAATATAGATGCTCCAGTTGTGGTATAACCTGAAATAGTTTCAAATAATGCCGATGGTATGGATTTAATTACCCCACTAAACAGAAATGGCAAGCAACCTGTTATGGCCAATATGAGCCATCCAAGAGTAACTATGATATAGCCCTCTCGTCGGCCAACTTCTCTAACAACTTTACGTGTTATAAACCAGATTACGAGGCCAACATTGGATGAAATCACAGCCGAAAAAAGAAGTGAATTAAAGTCGCCTCCACCTTCAGACCAACTAAATGGCAAACACAAAGCCATGAACACGCCATTTAAAATCATTAAAGTGGCTAGAACATGTATGATTGCTTTAAACTTCACCTATTTGAAAAATTCGAGGGTCTTTTTAATAGCTGAGGGCAGGGCAAAGACTACTACTTTATCTCCTTCATTTATCTGATAGTTAGGATCAGCTATCAGCGCTCTATCATTACGTATTATTCCACCAATAATTGAATCTTCCGGAAAATCTAAATCCTTTATTGGCACTTCACAGACTTTTGAGTCGGGCGCTACCTGTAGCTCTAACACTTCTGCATCAACTCCATGTATTCCGGCAATGTTTACCACGTGAGCTTGACGCACGTAGCGGAATATGTTATTTGCTGCAATCAATTTTTTATTGATCAAAGTGTCGATTCCAATATTTTGAGAGAGGTTGATGTAGTCCATATTCTCTACCATAGCTATGGTCTTTTTAACCCCATGCTTTTTCGCAACAAGGCAGCTCATGATATTGGTTTCTGAGTTTCCAGTTACAGCGATGAAGGCATCCATTTTCTCAATGTTTTCCTCTTCAAGGAGGTTAACATCATGACCATCATCATTGATTACCAATACATCTTTAAGTTTATCTGCAAGGTCTATGCAGCGTTCACTATTGGCTTCAATTATTTTAACATTTTTCCTGCGACTCAATTTCTTAGCCGCGTTATAACCAACATTGCCCCCTCCCATTATCATCACATTTTTAATTTCATAGCGCACACTTCCGCTTAAATCTCTAATTGCATCAATGCCATCAGGCAGGCAGAGAAAAAAGACATGATCGTTGAGTTGAAATTCAATTTCACCGCTAGGTATGAGTGTGCTATCTCCTCGTTGAATTGCTATAGTGATATAAGTAGACTCATTAGTTACCCTTGATGCACCTAGTATCTTTGTTCCAAGAAGAGGTGAGTTTTCATTGAGGTAGGTCCCGAGTAGGGTTAATTTCCCGAATTCAAAATCAAAAGCATCGGTGAATGAAGATCTGCGGAGCAATCTAAAAATCTCTTTAGATGCAAGCTCTTCAGGTGAAATAATAACATCAATTCCCAAGTCCTTTAGATTCAGTCTGTCTTTGAGTTTCACCAGTTCATTGCTTTGAACCCTAGCAATGGTGCGTTTAGCTCCTAATCTTTTACCTAAGCTTGCAATGGTAAGGTTTACGGTTTCTGATGAGGTTACTGCAATTAATAAATCAGTATCATCCATTCCTATTTTATCAAGAATAGATATGGAGTATCCACTGCCGTTGATAGCCAACAAATCCATTTCTGACTCTGCTCGCTTTAAGATTTTAGCATTAGTATCAATAAGAACTATGCTGTGAGATTCTTTAGTTAGCAACTTAGCAAGGTGGTAACCAACTTCGCCTGCGCCGGCAATTACGACTTTCATCTAGACGACAAAATTAG